>JANYAB010000357.1 GCA_025355225.1 Bacteroidota bacterium | reverse complement strand
CAGTTTCGCCACCAGCACATATCACACCTTCGGCTATTGATGTGCTTGCGCCATACGCCACTTTTCGCTTCAGATGTTTTGTTTTTGGGCTGATCCAGGTGAATTGTTCGGCAGCATCTTTTTCAAGTACATATATATCATCTTCATGTATCTTGTTACCTCCCTGCCACGGCTTGGCGCCATCCGCAAAGTTGCTTCCGCCTGCAATTAATAAAACGCCATTACTTACCCCTGTAAATGGCCCGGCTACGCCTAATTGTTTTTTCATACCGTCAATAACAGGCAATTGAGCAGCAACGGACCACAAAATATTATTTAATTTTTTTTTTTGAGCAATAGCTGTGCAGGACACTAACATCATACAGGTTATGGATAAAAAAAAGATAGAAGATGGTTTCATTTGTTTACGGCTTCCGGCTGCAAGTTTGATTTAAACCCATCGAAACCCAATTTAGAAACATCTAATTTAAAGTTTTCAAATTGGTTCGGCGACATATTACGGAAAGGCAGTCTAAAACCTCCGCAATCTATTCCGGCAAGTTTCATGTATGCTTTGCCTACAGGCAGACCACCGTATTTACCGAGAAGACTGATCATTTCAATTGCCTTTTGCTGTAAGCGCTGAGCCTCTTCGAGATCATGATCTTCAAAAGCATTGATCAGGTCGTTGTATAGAGGCGCGGCATAATTAAAGGTGCTGCCAACGGCGCCTTTGGCGCCAAGCGCAAGTGCCGGAAGCATATTTTCGTCCCTGCCCCAAAGCATGTCATATTGCCCGTTTTCATATCTCAAACACAACAGAAAATCCATAAAATCTTCATGCGTATATTTTACCCCGGCAAAGTTTGGTATTTTATCGCTTATTTCTTTTAGCAGGTCTATCATCAAAAAATTGACATGGGTTAAAACGGGGACATGGTAGTAATAAAATGGCATATCCGGCACAACAGCAGCAATTTCAACGCACATTTGCGCCAATAGGGTTACATCTGCCGGCTTAAAATATGATGGTGAAGTAAAAGAGACTGCGTATATCCCGTTTTTCCTGGCGTGTTTTGCCAGATCTTTGCAGTCCGCCAATGAATTGCCACCTACCAAAGTCATTACTTTAAAGTTTTTATCTCCCGATGTGCATGCAGCCCATGTTTCGGTCACAGCCTTCTTTTCTTCCATAGTCATGGAAACCCCTTCACCGGTTGAGCCGCAAATAAAAGCGCCGCTAACTCCATTGCTTTTTAGGAATTTATAGTATTCGGGTATAACTGCAACATTAATATTCCCATTACTATCCATCGGGGTGAAAGGTGCTGCAATAAGCCCTTGTAAGTGTTCAATTTTCATAAGTGATCATTTATTATATTTCGTTAAAAACATTTTGTTGCGATGCCTTATTATACCGGGAGCAATGCCCCCGGTATTTATAAAGCTTTCAACCAACTCAACTCAGCTATAAAAGCACAGTATCTTAATTATTAAATTTAGAATGATAAATAACCTTGTGTTTGTACCAAAGAGGGGTTATTAGTCAATGTTGCACGATCGATCGGCCACAATAGTGCATAAGATTGCGAAGCCGGTAAGGCTGTGCGCTCATATACATAGCTGTCACCCATTCTGCGCAGGTCATACCATCTTTTCCCTTCGAAAATAAATTCAAGCAAACGTTCTTGTAAAATAGCTTCCTTAGGGTTTGCATCTATAGCCTGGTTTGGGAAACCCATCGTAGCCGCATTGTAATTAGCACCATAGGCCCTGGCCCTTACCTGGTTTATTTCGTTTGTAGGGTCAAGGCCCTGATCAACCTTTGCTTCTGCTAATAATAACAACAAGTCAGCATAACGATATACAGGGAAATCATTAGTTAGCACCCTTGCGCCCGCATTTTGCTCGCCCTGGTATTTGTCAGTAAAGCATCCTGCTATCTGGTATGTCCCATTGCCTAATTTACTGTAAGCAGGCTGGATGCTGGCCAATCTGCGGCTGTCAAGCGGGCTAAATTTCCTGAATGTTGATATAGTAACAGGAGCCCGTAGTAAGCCCCCCCAATTATCGGTAGCTACGTTGAACTGGCGGTTTGCCAATGAATCATAAAAATTAGCGATAAGGCCCGTTTGCGGCACAAAGCTGTTTTGTATCCATGCCATACCATTATTTGTGGTTGCATTAGGCTCGTTCAGTTGGTAATGAATGGCAAATATGATCTCGTTATTTCCCCTGTTTGTAGATGCAAAAACACCGGAATATGCGGGCAATAATTGTAATCCGGCCGCATTAGCCTGAATATCAGTCAACGCTCCTTGTGCAGTTGCAGCATCAGCCGCGCTCCCGCCATGGCCGCTCGTCCACAGATATACTTCAGCTTTCAGCATCAGGGTTGCCGCTTTTGACCAGTAACCTTTTGAATTTTTAAACGTGTAATCAGCCCCATAACTGTTTACTGATATATCAATATCCGATTTGATCAGCGTCATTACATCAGCCGGGCTTGAAGCTGCCTTGGCAAGGTGCGAAATATCAATGGTGCTGCCGGTTACAGGATCGGTTTGTATAATAACGCCGCCCCAGGTGCGATACATCTGGAAATAATAAAAAGCCCTCATGCCGTAACATATACCGAGGTAATAATTTTTATTTGCCTGGGTAACCACCGTAGTGGAGTTTAACCTGGAGATCATGAGGTTGATCTGATCAATATTGGCATAAAATCCGCCGAAATTACTTATACCGGGGGCGTCAAGTGTAAGCGTTTCCTGCCATAGATGTTCAAGCCCCTGCGTAGCTTCACCAGTAAATACGGAGCCTGAACCCGGATCGGTACCAAATATATCGGCCCGCATTTCGCCCAACATCTGAAAAGTTGAGGTACTGCTCCTGAAATTTGAATGTATTCCTGCCATAAATGCGTCAAACTGACTGGCGGATTTAAAGTAGTTTCCATCGGTAATACTGCTTACCGGCGCCAGACTTAGATCTTTTCTGCAGGAGCTTATCAAAATAAGCATCCAAAAGCCCGATAGAATTATAATTGTGTACTTTTTCATGTTAAAATAGATTAATGGTTTAAAATGAAGCCTGAACACCTAAAACAAAAGTTCTCGGTGTTGGATAAGTTCCCTGGTATACGCCGGTAATTACATCGGTTCCCGGGTTAACCGGCGTCTCTGGCATCGTGCCGCTAAACTTCTTTATGTAAAACAAATTTTCACCGCTCACATATAACCTGGCTTGTGAAAACACATGGGTCTTCGCCAATAAGTTTTTAGAGAAATCATAGGATAAAGTGACCTCACGGCAGGCCAGGTAATTGCCGCTTTCATAAAGCGTTGAGTTTTCACCCTGCAAGCTTGCTCCAGCATTGTTGCCACGGGTGTAATTGTCTTTTGAGCCTGCTACCTGATCGGCATAATATACTTTGGGCACCATGGTATTGGTGTTGGTCGGCGTCCAGGCATTTTTGATCTGATCTACAAAGTTAAATGTACCCTGGTAACCGCCTAATGAACGCGCTACAAGATCATTGTAGATTGTGTTTCCTAATGAATAATCAAAACGGGTATATAATGAGAACCTTTTGTAAGAAGCGTTTATATTAAACCCGCCTGTCCAGGTTGGATAAATATTACCGAGATAAACCTGGTCCCTCGAATCAATGATACCATCACCGTTCACGTCTACCCAGTTTACATCACCTGGTCCGATATGGCCACCTGTACCAGCGGGAAGGTTTGGTCCTGTGATATGAGCAATATTATCGGTCCTGTTACCGGACACAGCCTGTACCTGTGCATCATTAGCAAAAACGCCCAGTTCTTTATACCCGTATATCTGGCCCAAAGGCTGTCCTTCCTGTATCCCGCCTACCCATTGCAATTGTCCCGTCTTTGGATTAAATACCTGCACGCCACCCTGTCTGTTGTTTGGTTGTCCGTTGTAAGGGAGTTTCAGCACCTTATTTTTATCAAAGGAAGCTGTTGCACCCACATTCAGTTTAAAGCCATTCGGGTTATTTATGATATTGGCCTTTAAGGTAAACTCTACGCCCTTGTTTTGAAAGGTGCCGTTGTTTGTTTCCAACGTATTGAAGCCCAGGTAGCTTGGCAATAGCAGATTAGTAAGCAGGTTACTGGTTGTCCGGTCATAATAATCAAACAGCAGGCTTATCCTGTCGTGAAAGAACCCTAAGTCAATCCCAGCATCTTTCGTGTTACTGGTTTCCCATACTAAATTGGCATTGGTAGGTGCCGAGTTGACGATTGCACCATTACCGTTATATGATGATCCGGCAGAATACACGCCCTGAACATCATAATTACCCAGTGCACCGATATTACCATTTGAACCATAACTTACACGCGGTTTAATCGTAGATATTACTTTACTGATACCCAGATTTTGATAAAACTCTTCTTTATCCAGGTTCCATCCTGCAGACATCCCAGGGAAATAACCTATTCTTTTTTGAGATGCAAGCTGCGAAACACCGTCCTCCCTTAAGACAAAGCTAAACAGGTATTTTTGGTCATAATCGTAATTTATCCGTGTAAAACTTGATATAATGCGATTTTCAGATTGCGTGCTGTAATTGCTGCCAGCGGCGAACAGCGTAGAAGCATTGGCTGTTGTTATATCATCCGTAGGCGCGTTGGTTCCAGCCACTTGCTGGCCAAATGCGAGATTATCATAATATTCGGCCCCCAGCAACACACTTATGTCATGCTTACCAAACGATTTGTTATAGTTTAAAATCGCATCATATGTTTGCTGGAAATTTCTACTATAAGTTGCTGTTGCCGGCCTCAAAGTACTGGAGTATGTTGGCGGGGTAGCAAATAAATTTGAATAAAGTTGGGTAGCATCCTGGAAACTCTGGTTCAGGGTTTGGAATAGATAGCCGTTGCCAGATAACTTCAAATATAAGCCAGGCAATATATCCCATTTAACAGCCGCATTAGCAGTGATCCTGTCTACCTCATTACTGTTTTTTTGATGTTGTAACCAGTACAAAGGGTTACCGTCTGTTATACTGTTACCCGGGTTGGGCTGGGTTTTTGCAGCATCAAGCCAGGGATTAAACGTAGGCCATAAAGATAAGGTACGATATATAGTACTTACATCTGAGCCGCTTACTGTGCCCAGTTGTGAAGACGTAGAAAAAGTAACACCGCTGCTGACCTCAACATTTGGTTTTACTTTATATGAGCCGTTGAAGTTTCCGGAGTAGCGGTTATACGTTGACCCAACAATTACACCTGGTTCATTATAATAGTCAAAACTGGCAAAATATTTCCCTTTGTCATTTCCCCCTGAAGCACTTAAATAATGATCGACAGTTTGCGTATTCCGGAAAACCATATTCTGAATTTCTTTGCTATGGTCCCTGAAAATAATTTTATTGCCCGGATTTGCCGGGTCATCCATATCCTGCCATCCTTGTTGCAACAGGTTAATATTTGCAGGTGTTTCGGCCTGAATATCAAATGTTGCCAGGTTAGCCGGATCAGTTTGCAAGCCATATCCCCTTGTTTTGTTTAATGTTGAAAGCTGGCCAGCAGTCAAAGCTGTTTCAGGTGTTAATGCTGTAAAGTTGTTGAACCTGCCCAAACGACCATAATAGATATAGTCCCTTGCATCAAGATATTGATAGCCTTGACGTTGCTCATTAAAACCTGTTGTAAATTTGTAGGTTATATTAGAGCTACCTACCTTACCCTGCTTGGTGGTGATCAGGATCACTCCATTATTGGCCCTCGCACCATATATGGCAGTGGCCGCGGCGTCTTTCAAAATGTCTATTGAAGCAATATCCTCCTGGGGTATATCCTGGTATGACCTTATAATACCGTCTACTACAACCAACGGCGAAGCCGGGTTGTTAATCGATGCCCCGCCACGTAATAGTAAAAGAGGTGCAGCGCCCGGCGAACCGCTTTGGTTAATTACCTGTATGCCTGATACTGTACCCTGCAAAGCCGTTGCCACGTTAGCACGCGGGGCGGTGGCTAAAACCTGGTTATCTAATTTGGCTACGGCGCTGGTAACTGTCTTTCGCGACTGCTCACCATAACCTACAACCAAAACTTCATTCAGCTTGGTGGCGTCTTCTTTCAGGCTGACATCAATAATTTGTGCATCGCCTACTACCACTTGTTGTGGAACAAAGCCCACATAAGTAAACATTAGCACGGTGCCTTTTGCTGCATTAATGGAAAAACCTCCGCTTGCATCTGTTTGTGTACCGTTTGTTGTTCCTTTTATAACAACGGTTACCCCAGGCAATGTGGATTTGTCGGTCCCGGAGGTTACCTTACCAGTGATTTTGCTGGTTTGAGCTTGTGCAACGGTAAGGAACAGTACAACTGTTACCGTTAACAACATTCGGATGTAAGTAAATTTTGGGTTCATCTAGTTTAAGATTTTATAATTGTATTATGTCATACATAAGACAATATTAAACAATTTAAGTAATCACTTCCAAATAATTATTGCATTTTTTTTTCAATTGATTTTCTGAGTGTTATAAATACACTTTCCATTTTTTGTCGAAAAAGAGTCTATTTATGATAAATTCGAAGGAATATAAGGCTATAGAATTAACTCATATCTGATTAGGAGCATACCGTAAATTATATCTTAAATAATTTCGCTATAGGGCACTATTGCGAATTTTAAAAATCAACAGCAGATTAGTTAAGGTATGTAGCGCTTATTTAATTCGAGATGTAAGTAATTATTTCAACGTTGCTAGCCGCGATCGGGGCTCTCATATTTGGGCAAATGGTTAGCAGGCCTTCTTGAATACGTTAAACCTAAAACTACCATCAAAGCACCACTCACACCATAAATGGTAACTGGCTCATGTAGAATAATAATAGCCATCAAATAGCCCAAAACCGGAGTTAAAAAAAGCCATCCCCCGGCTTTAACCGGATCTTTATGAACAAGCGTTAACCATAGCGAATATGCTATGATTGAAACAGGTATCACCAACCAGATAAATGATAGTGAAAAATTTAAATCGGGTTTAATAAAATTATTTCCACGATTTAACCAAAGTATAGGTGCAAAAAGCAAACCACCTATGGTGATTTGCCAGGTGTTCACTACCATTTTTGGAAGTGCCAACCTAACTTTTGAATAATATACACTTCCGGATGAAAGCGCTACAATCCCGGCTATCAGGGCTACCAGTCCTTTAATGGTTAAATGACTATGCTTTAGGTTAGGTATTGAAGCCAATACCAGACCAGCAACCGAAACGGCTATCCCAATCCATTGCTTCGCTGTTGGTTTCTTATCAAGGAAAACAGCTGAAAGCAAAATCAGAATCAATGGATTGGTAGCTGTGGCCAAACTAATCAATCCTGCAGAAATTGTTTTTATAGCTATCAGGTAACCTGTCATATATAACGTTACGTTACATACTCCCAGTACAAATAAATGCTTTAATTCTTTAACTTGCGGGAGCCTGTTGCTTCTTCCTTTAATGGCGTAAACGTAGAAAAGCAACAATAAGCTTACAAGTGAAAATCTTAAGAATGTTAATAAAAACGGATCAACTGATCTTATCGCAAACTTGGTAGCAACGGTTGCTGAGGACCAAAAAAGTGCAAATAGTATACCTTCAATAATATCCATCTATAAAAAATAGCATTTACTCAGCAATGATTTAAATTGTATTATGTCATACATTATGCAATTATAGAAATTTATTGTACGTTTGGGATATTTATTTTTTATAAAATCAATAACTACAAGATAGCAATTCGTAATTATCGATTTTACGAGTAAGTCTGATAGGTTTAATGATAGAAATGAAATCAAACGATATTATTGAAAGCCTTAGAAATATTGACACAAGTTCATTGGTTGACAAGGTTGAGAAGAATTTAATTGAGTTATTTATTGACAAGAATTACAAGGTAGGCGATTCCATACCAAAAGAATTAGAGCTGGCCCAGGCGTTAGGTGTAAGCCGCACCGTAATACGCGAAGCCTTGCTCAGGCTGAGAATGATCGGGTTGATCGATTCAAAAAAGCATCGTGGTGCCGTATTAACCAGCCCCGATCTAGTTTCAATATTGGAGAAAAGCATGAATCCTCAAATATTGGATGCCTCAACATTGAGGGAGATATTTGAGATGCGCTTATCTTTAGAGATCGGAATGGCTGATCTTATTATTAAAAGGGTGAAGCCTGAAGATATTGCCGAACTAAAGATGATTGTTGCCGGCGAGCCGCAAGAAACCAGCCACGAAATATTTATGATAGAGCAGGAGATCAAATTTCATGGTAAGCTTTATGATATCACCGGAAACGAAACATTAAAAAAATTCCAGAAAATGCTATTGCCGGTTTTTGACTATGTACACAAAAGCGGTCTGCTTAAGAAGAATGTTGAGTTGAAAGAGTATGTTTCCCATGCCGGGCTAATTACACTTATTGAAAAAGGATCGGCTGAAAAGCTGAGAAACGGCATGCGCAATCACTTGGGAAATCATTTTGCTAGATTGTTTGATTAATTTGCGAAATTCCCGATTTTGCCGTTGTGTAATTAGGGTCAAGAGTTTGCACACAGCTTTTTTTAAGCGATTTGAGAACGATCCAACTCCCTCAAGGAATGGCAGTATGGTAATGATATATGTTTATCTTATAAAAGTTCTATTTATTGAGCCTGTCTTTATACTGTATTGTTCAAACCAGGCAGAGCATTTCGTTTTCACAACCTAACTCGCGGGGGAGATCGTTGAACCTCTGCCTATAAAAAACAGCCTTTGATCTCATCAGCACTGTTTTTCAGCTTTTCAATGGCGCCCCTTGCAATCTGTTTTACCCGCTCACTACTTATCCCTATGATCGCCCCTATATCTGCCGGTGACAGCGGCCAGTCGCTACGCGAAATGCCTTATGGCACGGAGTTCTATACCGCCGACCCGGACGGGCATATCCTGGCTTTTTTAGAAGAAAAATGAATCCTGTTGTCCTTAATATGTTGTCCGAATGTCTCTGACTCGGACGGGCTATGCATGTAGTTTACAACTCCATTCCTCATATATCGGGAATGTTGTTGTAAGTCCTGGTAAATATTGGCTTTTAGTATATTTTTTATCCCATAAAAAAATGACAAAAAAGGTATTAGGTGTTCGACTGTGCCCCCATGCTCCACGAAGTATGCTTCACAGACCGTCAATCGGAATCAAAAAGAATGCAGGAAAAATTAGGTAATAATAAGAATTATCCCCCGTTGGTCGGGATTTATAATCCACGACCAAAAAAATAGTGGATTTGTAATCCACGAAAAAATACCGGACAGAGATTGCAAATCCGTTATAATATTAATCCAGATTATAAATCCAGACTACGGAAATGGTCAAGCATCTTCTCTCAAGTCCTTAAAATATCGAAAGATAAGAATGGGACCTACAATTAATCCGCCTGTCCAAACAATATGTTCACCAGGCTTATCTGTTGTTAACGTTCCAATTGCTATAATTAAAACGACAATACCAACTAGTAATCGCCACATATATAGAAGTTTAAGAATAAGTTTCTGGAATCTGCTAATAAATATCAGGATTCGAACAATAATATACAACCGTGTTTTCACGGTATTTAAATCGTGTTTTAACGGTATTTAATTATTGTTCAGGGGACTAAAAGAATTTTTAATAACTCCCCGTTGGTCGGGATTTATAATCCACGACCAAAAAAAATGATGAATTTGTAATCCACAAAAAAGACCGTACAATGATTGCAAATCCCTTATAATATTAGTCCTAATTATAAATCCGGAACGGGGAGATACTTTATTCGCTTTTCAAACTTTTCACAGGGTTTGCCATAGCCGCCTTACCGGTCTGTATACTCATCATTATAAATGCAAAAAGTAAAACGATTATCCCCGACAACGCAAAGATCCACCAATGCAATGCTATTCGATACGCAAAATTTTGCAGCCATGCGTTTGTATAATACCATGCGGCAGGTACCGCTATTACTGAAGCCACTAATATTAACCCCGCGAAATTCTTCGCAGTTAATTTAATAATATCGGTAACACTTGCGCCCAGAACCTTTCGGATGCCAATCTCTTTCGTTTTTTGCCGGATGTTCAATAATACGAGGCCAAATACACCAGCCAGAGAAAGCGAAATGGACAGCATCGAAAAACAGAAAAACAAGGCCTTAAACTTTTCTTCCGATTTATATAGCTGATTAAACGCATCATCCAGGAACCAATAATCAAATGGAGCGCCCGCTGCGGTTTGTTTCCACATCATTTGCAGTTGGTTAATTAACAGGGAGGGATTTGCCGTATGATATTTAATGGCCAAAAAGCCGTACCGGTTATGCCAGGGTTTATTGGTGATAATGAGGGGCCCGATTTTATCATGCATGGAAGCGAAATGGAAATTTCTCACCACGCCAATGATCCGGTGTGCCCCGTCCCTGCTTATTGTTTTGTTCAGTGGATCTTTCCACCCGATTTTATCCGCCAAAGCCTGATTGATGATGTAGCCATCGTTACCGGAAGCATTTTCACCGGAAAAATAATGACCTGCGATCAACTGAATGTTCATTGTTTTGAGGAAATCGGCGTCTGCATCAAGCTGGTGAACAGTGATGTGGTTCCTGCTGCCTTCCGGCAAAAAACCATTTTCGGTAATATCATTATAAGGGACCTCCGACATGGCAGAAACCATTGACCCACCGGCCAAACCAGCAACCTGTTGTTTAAGGGCCGAAGTTTTATCCTGCACAGTTTCACCGGTGAGGGGTAGAATAATCAGGTGTTCTTTGTCAAAACCGAGTGGCTTACTCTTTATATAGCGCAATTGCATTTGTACAATCACTACAGCAGATATCAAGGATGTCGTAATGATAAACTGAACCACTACTAAAGCCCTGCCAAGTCTTTGTTTGCCGCTTTTGGGTAATTGCATCTTGAGTAAGCCGATCGGACGAAGTGAGGAAAGATAGAAAGAAAGATAAGCTCCGGATGTAATGCTGATCAGTATTATGAGGACGATCATCAGCAAACCGATAAAGACGATTTCATCAGTATTGATGACGATGATTTTACCGGATATATCCATATACAGAGGAAATAATGCAATCGTCAGAATACCCGAGAGCATCACGGCAAACAGGGTTACCAGGAACGTTTCCCCCATAAATTGTTTAATCAATTGCATCCGTAAAGCCCCGAGCACTTTTCTGACCCCAATTTCTTTGAACCTGGCAGAAGAACCGGCTATCGATAGATTGATATAGTTGATGCAGGCAATTGCCAGTATCAAAAACGCTATAATTCCAAACACATACAGATTTGTCCTTGTGTTTTCTGAATCTGCGCTATAATACAGATGTATCTTTGATAATGGCTGCAGATAGGCATCTTCTCTTCCTGTTCCGGCAAATTTTTCATTGAAATTTTCCCACATGAAGTTCTTAAATTTCTTCTCCAGGTCATGCGCAATGGCGCCAGACTGCAGTTTCAGGTAATGCTGGTACTGCCATCCCCCGTTCCAATCCATATAGTTGGCTGCGTCCTGGTACAACGCTGATAAGGGTATCACGGCATCATATTGTATAGTTGAATTAGATGGGGCATTTTCGGCGATACCTGTCACAAGGTAATTGGCTTTGCCATTGAGGCTGACCATTTTACCAACAGCGTCGGTGTTGCCGAACATCTTATTTGCTAAATTTTCCGACAATACAACTGAATTGGAATTTTGAAGCGCCGTCCTATTCCCGGATAAAAGCCGGAATGAAAAAAAACCAAAGAAAGAGGGATCAGCATAAGTGATACCTGTTGACTTTATGCTTTTATCTGCATACGATAACCAGGCATCATGGTTCCCGGAAATTCTGCAATAAGCTTTAATTTCAGGAAATATTTTCTGTGCTTCCATGCTGAAAGGAGCGGTAAAATCGGGGCTGTCCCCGATTAAATTTCCGCCCTGCCGGGAATGAATCCCGACCCGGTAAATGTGATCCCGGTCAGCCTGGAATTGATCGTAGGAAAGCTCTGAGTGTATATAGATGCCGATCAGCATCACGGATGTTATCCCGATTGCCAGTCCGCCAAGATTGATATAGGAAAACACCTGGTGTTTTACCAGGTTTCTCCATGCGATTTTGAAATAATTTATTAGCATGACAAATTTTCGATCATCAATTAAACGATATTCGAATTTAAGAAAAATGCTTAATGATTTTGACGGAAAAGCGTCCTGCCAGCTACGGCTTATTTAATACTTAAAAGGGCGACTTGGAGGCCACCGTTTACCACCGACCCTTTCGCTTTTCATCCACATCAGGTAGCAGGTTTGAATGGTACTATTGTCCGCGATGAGCAATTTTTCATGAACAGGCTCTGATTCAACATAGTATTGAGCGTGCCGGTCACTCAAATAAGAGTCGTACTTTTCAACACCCGGCAACTTAAGCGCTGTTACATAGCTTAAAAAGCCCTTCATTGTACCCAGCTTTTCGTGTACAGCATTTATCTGTTCGATAGTAAACATGGCCGTGGCATACTATTACTGTATTACAAGGTCTTTATTTTGTATAATCAAAATTGGGTTATCTATAAATTCATGCTGTAAATTAACATTTATATCTGCCGTTGATGGATCAATATGATGAACTGTAAAAAGCACGTTGGCCTGAAGGCTGGCGATGGCATTTTGAATAGGTACAAATGCGGGTGAACTGTTCACCGAATGAAGTTTTACCAGCGAAAATAGCGGAACTGAAATATCTGTCAATTCACTTAATGTAACGAGTACATCTATTTGACTAATACCTGGAGTATCAAAATCCACCGAAGCCGCATTGACACCGAAAGTAAACTTCGTTGTCTGAATATCCACAGCTTGAAATACCATAAACTTTTCGATATCTCCTTTTGAAATTACCCCCGCAACGTTTATATCACTATCAACTATAACATTCAGTTGCCCGAAGGATGAGGTAAACGGAACGGAAACACTTTCGCTGCTTTTAATTGGAAGATTTGCAGGTACGACATTAATGCCATTATCATCACATAGCGCATACCGACTAATCAGCAGATCGAAAGGGGAACTATTAAGGAAAGTAATTGTCTTTAAATCATTATCTACGCTGAATGAAAGTTCATTGGTACCCACTGACTTATGAAAGTTTAGCACCGCGGTTGTTTCTACCGGATCTGTAAAATTATCGTCAAGTTTAAGGCTTAAAGTTGCCAAAAGAAAGGGTTCCTGGTCCTGGCATAATTGCCCAAGCAGCATATTTGCTCCCACCACCGCGGGCGAGTCATTAATTTGATCTTTTATTGTTATCTCCAGGGCAAAAAAATGTTGTTCAACAGCATTAAGACCTAGCGTTGAACTCTGAAATGCACTCATCAATTGAGGAGTAGTGCCTTCTTTGAGAAAGTTAGGAAGCACTGGTGTGTATCCCTGAAGCTCCTGGATTTTATTGATATCCTGGGAAAGTTGCATCAGATCTATTGAGCTTACATCGGGTGCTATAGTGAATGTAAAGCCAAACTTACTCTTTGCTTCACTCCCTGAACCTGAATCGAGCGAAGCCTGGCATAAGGTGCTTAAACCGTCAGTTGAACGAACAATGGAGTAGCTTGCCGGAATTACCATTATAGTCCTGCTAATGACCCCCATATATAAACGGCTCATGGAGGGATATTTCTGCCTGATATCACCAAAAACTGTTAATTCTGAAAACTCTGATTGCTTTACGTTAAACCCACTAAGATCATTTTGATTGATTATAGGATGGGCAACAAAAGTGTCACTGCTAACTGTAAATTTCAAAGAATAGACATTGCTAATATATTTATTATCCAAAGGCAACTGAAAAGACACAGCCATGGTTGTTCTTTGAAATGTATCCTCTCCGGTAGTGGTAACAGTAGGCGGCAGAGGATGAAGGATTAGTATTGGAGGAGGAGCCGGATCAGGCGCTACCGGATGAAATTGGATCACCGTTGGAGGAGGCACAGGATGAAATTGGATCACCGTTGGAGGAGGCGTCGGATCAGGCGGCACCGGATGAAATTGGATCGCCGTTGGAGGAGGATTAAATTGATTCAACACCATTGGAGAAGTTTGAATTAACTGATGCATCCTAATTATCTGGGGCCGCATAAATACCGGAACTTCAGTTACGGTGTTTAGCAAAGTTGGAGTTACAACAACTTTTTTAAACCCGGTCTGAAGCCAGCCATCATAACTAAAAGAGATTGAAACACCTGCTCCTTTTTGTTGTAGATTGTTGTATAAAATTATTAAACCTGGTCCGGTAATATTATCAAAAGTTAGCTGCAAATCACCACTTAATGTTACCACAATCCCACCCACATAATTATTTTGACTGCTTTGTCCTGCATCATCCATAAATGTGGTGGTTAGCGTAGCAACCAGGTTTGATGGCGCAATCTCCTGATATTGAAAATTTGGATTACTATTTTGTAAAGCCTGAACATCATCCGGTATTGATTTTTGCAAACCAAGCGTAAGCATACCTTTGTTAAAAGGGTTTCCATTCTTATCTACACCGGACTGGCTTGCTGCAAAGCTAAAGAACTGATCAGGGTCGGCTGCAAGGTTATATTTTGGCAGATACCACCTTAGGCCGGCGTTAAACCGGTCATTAAATAAATTTCCGGATTGCGTGTTGGCCAGAGGAAGGGGAGTTAAGTCGTTTAATATAATCGGCTTTAAAAAAATAATGCCTTGCAAAGGAGTACCCAGTGAAACATTTCTTAACGTTTCTCCTGATACGGAAATAGGAACTTGTTGCATGATAATAAATATTTACAGGTAAATATATTTTAGGGAGTTGTCTGTTGTTGTTGTTGTTGTACAGCTTTAATATATTGATTAATGGTAATATTTTGCGCTGGAGTTGCTATCGGAAATGGTATAGGTATTCCGGGAACGTATTTGAGCCGCCCTGTTGGCAAAGGTACTGTTACAGGCTGAGTGGTTCCATAAGTTACCGGAACATCAGTGAAATTTGCTCCATCTACCTCCATCTGCACATCGTACTGGAAGGAAGTAACTTCAAAATATTTATCAGAGAATATTTCCCAAACAACATTCTTTTGACTCGCCTTTGTAATAATAAAGGTATCTTTTCGCTGCCCAATAGTACAAGTGAGTGTCATAGTAATATTTGCGGGCAGCGGACGAGTTAGAAATCTCACAAAAATATAGCCTACCTGATCCGGGGTTATCACAGGGGCATGATCCTTAGTAATTTCATCTATAGTAATTACACTCGTTCCGTCGGCAAATTCCACCCTTGGATCTTCAGGGTCATAGGCAATAGTTTTTGTAATTTTTAACTGATCTTCGTCCCATTCGGGAATTGAATTTGCCAATCTCAAAAACGAAATATTAATCATATCGTGGGGATTATCCTTTGTCCACACTGCAAGATCGCTGGGACCTTTTGGATCCACACTTGCCGCGGTATAATGGAAGCCGTCTGCAAGCGTGTGGAAATTTAGCTGGCCATTTGAGGTTGGATTAATAAAATCAGGATAGGAAGCCTGGACTGAAATCGATGAAATTGGATCGCCCAGATTAGTACCATCGGGCAGTATTTCAGACCAATTGACATTAGTTCTGGCAGCCATTTGTATTTTTTGGAAAAATTGACCAATGTCTACAACGGCAAAGTATTTTTCAGGGTGGGCCTTAATTTCAGGTTCCAGGTCGGTCAGATCACCAGACGCTGTACTGGAAATAATAACCGACGTTTCAAGATGTAAAGCCAGATCAAACTTGTCGGTACGCCTGTCATTTTCAGATTTCATTGACACACCAACCAAACTATTTGAATCTGCCGTTGCCGGCGTAGAATTAGGATTAAAATCAAATATATCTTTTGTTACCGCATCCATCGCAAATTTTTGCAAATCCTGAACCTGTTGTTCAACCATTTTTTTCAACTCCGGATCTACGTCGGCAAGCCCCATTTTCATATCCGTGGTAATTGCCCCCGAAGTAACACATTGCGACCACGCCTCAGATAAATTGGCACTTACCAGACCAAAATAATTAACAGAAAGAGATGCAGAAAAAGCATCATACGTTTTAGTCATATCAACATGTATTGTAACATCAATAGCATTGATATAAAATTGCTGTCCAAGATTATAATGCACTGTAAACGGCGGATTACCGGCTTTAATGGCGCCAATAATTGCCCCTGCCGAAAGCATGTTCATTGTAACTAAAAATGAACTGATACTTGTTGCTTCAATGCTTCCCTTGCCTGTTCCCTGGGCATCTGCAAAGAATGGCGCTCCGGGAGTACCTACTCCAGACATATTCGGTATTTCAATAGTAACATTATTGGATACCAATGGAACTATGCCCAGCTGAGGAGTCGGGTCATTTTTTTCTATGGCAAACATATTAGAAAATTTTCCAAAATTAGGGGGTGAAGGATAATCTTGTTTCTGCAGCGCCACAATTACCTTTTGAATAACACTATCAGGGATGGCAAAAGTGGTTGAAAATGTGCAAAAACCTCCGGCAGCAGATGCTACTCCATCAACCGTCATCGCATCTGTTATTCCCACAGTATCCTCCGTTGTCATTAAACCTTTAAAAACAGTTGCCGCAAAATCAAAAGTTGTTGGATCATCTTGTTTTTTTGCAAGATAAACCCGCTGAGGCTGAAAATAGTAGTGTGTAGCAAGCCCATTTTCTTTAAGCAACGGATTATTAGCGTCCGGGTATATCTCTAATGGAAATAAAGCATTTGTTTCGTCGCTAACTGTAATAACGATAAAGTTGGGGCCAAAAAGTGCGCCTTGTGGGGCAGCAAGTGAATCATTTGCCATGGTTTTTTATCTATTAATTGATTTGCCTACTCTTTACAGGATTTTCAGCTTGTTCCTTTTAGTCTTTGGTCAGACATCCATAGGTTGTGGAAGACTGGGATTACTTTTTTATAATGCATCAATGTTTCATAGAAATAATCGTTGCCCTACACATCGCAGGAATGGCACCAATACGCTCAGCGTTAAATAAGCCTTTGATGGAAATCCCGGCGTGTGAGCTAAAAATGAATAGTTCTTTCTGCCTGATGCAGTTGTTTAGATATTTGTCACGTTGCAGAAAACATTCACTTTTTTCTTCAAGCGACCCGTACTCTGATAATTTTATTTTTATCCTGTTTTCTTGCATATCCCGATGCCTTAGAATGATAATCAATAAAAACTATTATATACTTATTTTTAGCTTGTGCAGAACCCGAACTGAGGCTGATGCTTATTTTTGCAATACGGATAAAAGCATTGATAAGCCTTCATTTTCAGCCGGTTAAAAACTTTCAGAAAAGAAAATTAAATCTACATAAAATTGTGATTATCAATAGCGTTAAAACACCCTATTTAAAGCGTATTTTTACGCTATTTTAAGCCCCTTATATGCCAATGACATCGTCTATCGAATGATAACCAAAAAGATTCAAAGAGCTTCCTGGTACGGTATGACAAATAGGGAAACCTGCCGGAGTTGAACTTGATTGAATGGGCTGCCCATCAATCGGCACCAAAAAAAGGTAACAGGAAAAATTGGATAATAATAAGAATTAGTGCAACAAAACAGAACAATCGCGCGTATACTAATTATCATGATAAAGTCCTTTTCTGCCACCTAAGCCGTTCACCCATTTAACCAGTTAACCGTGCCGAAACACATCGTTATCATTGAGCATGACCAGGACACCCTGGATACCATGCAACGTATCCTGGAAGCAGAAGGGTATGTTACCACAGGATATAATGCCTTCCCGTCCATTTCTGAACTTGTTATTATGCGGGCCGACTGCTTTATTATTGAAGAATGGCTGCCACATGTGAGCGGACACGCTATATGCCTTATGCTGAAAGCCAAAATACTGACCAGCACCATCCCCGTGGTTTTGCTTTCGAGCACCAATCTGTTCGAGCCTATGTCCAACCTGTGCAATGCAGATGGGGTGTTAGGGAAACCATTAAGCGAGCGGAAGCTGACACAAATGGTATCATCTCTCCTTTTCAGGAGCAGCGTGTTCCTTATCAGGTCATTGAACTGAATCTCGCTCATCAACTAAACGAAGCGACACAAAGCGCCTTATATTTTATTTATTTTCTTAGCTCAATATTATTTATATTCAAACCGCCCCGTCTTTTTGATTAAGGTGATCTTGTAGATAATAAGCTCGATCTTAGTGGCTATATCGCTTTCTTTTTCTGTGATCGCGTGGGAAGGATGGTCTTTCGGGTTATTCGAAAAAGGCATGATCCTGTGGATTAGTCCCTGCATGGCCCGTTCTTTTTCGGCCATATCGGTTATTTCTTCAAACCGCCCCCAGGCAATCACACTTTGCCATCTGAATATGCTTTTGATGTCATCAACCTGGAAACACACTTTTGGATTTTTTCGCATGATTTCTATCTTCTTCCCTATAGCAGAGTGGCTAAAAATATGAGTACCGTCGTAGAAATAATTTATCGGTACAATATATGGCGTCCCATCCGCCTGGCAGGCTATCCTGCCGGTTACCTGCTGTGTTAGCAGGGTTTCAATTTGATTTTCATTAAGTTCGCCCAACATCGCCTGAATTTTTAATGTTAAAGTTTTTATCCTTCCCCCAACCTATCTTATAAAGATGACCATTTTCATAAACAATTAAAATGACGCCCGTCATCTTCCGAACGCAGAATGAGCATTTTTATGAGGTAATGCAGCTCGTGAAAACAGGATTATCAAAAGCGAAAGCGGGCTTATTAAGAAGGTTATCTACAACCCTTAATAAATATTAAAATTTCCCTTTGGGGGTTTTAAGCTTTTCTTGTGTCTTTATCTCATATGACATCAGAAGAAAGAGCATGGCTATTAATTTCAAGGGCTATTTCAGGGGATATATCTATAGAAGAAATTGAAGAGATGGAACTAATTTTTCTTGATAAACCCGAACTGCGTTCTGATTATGAAAATATTCAAAAGCTAAAATTAGGTGCCACCGGCAGCTTATCGGTTGATGAGCGCAGGGCCATGGACAGGGGGATTGAAAAATTCAACCATGCATTAAGCGCCGAAAGCGGATTTGCTGAACGTCCGCTATTTATTAGCAGCAGGCTTGAACCTTTGCAGCGTAAAACGTCTAAAAATTGGATGATCGCGGCCTCAGTAATTGCATTTGTGTTAGTAAGTGCATCGGCGTTCAACTTTCTTAAACTTAAAAAAGCAGCGCCCCAGCAGGAGTTGACCACACATTACGGTAACCGGACACATACTACCCTGCCTGACGGCTCAGTTGTATGGCTTAATTCAGGATCATCCATTAAATATGCTGCCAATTTAAATGAGCAAAGCAAAAGAGAAGTTACCCTTAACGGCGAAGCCTATTTTGATGTAAAACATGATGTTAAACATCCTTTTATAGTTCATGCAGGTAAAATGAATGTTGTGGTATTAGGTACCGAGTTTAATGTAAAAGCATATTCTGCTGACGGGTTTATGGAAACAACGCTGATAAGAGGCAAGGTTGAAATTTCAAACGATGCCAGGCCGGGCACTAATATCGTGTTATATCCGAATGAGAAAGTTACTGTAAATACAGTTCAATTCGATGTGAAAAAAATAATCATCACATCTAAGAAACCTATCCGGGATTCGGTTGTTAATGTAACTGATAGGGGTACCTTAATACCCGATGAGGATATTGCCGAAACTGCCTGGGTAAGTGATAAATTAACTTTTAAACGTGAGAATTTTGCTGAATTGGCCACACAATTAGAGCGGTGGTACAATGTGCGAATCACTTTTGACAACGGTAAATATCAATCAAAACAATTTACAGGAACATTTAAAGACCAGGACATTAACGAGGTAATGCACGCATTACAGCTTACACAGTCCTTCCATTACGCAATAACCAATAACCAAATACATATATGGTAAACCAATTGCCAATAAACTTAAGAGAAGAAAGGGAAAATGTTATGACCTGATAAATACTTACCAATTAGCTTTATTAACCCCAAAAAAAATAAGGAAGTGCGGGAACACTTCCTCAGTTGGGGCCAACGCTACGCAACCTAATATCTGGCTGGATCTCAGGCTTTTTCGATTTTATTAACCTCAACATTTCAAAAGTATGAAAAAAACTTTTAGTTCTTTCATTAAACGCCCCTATGTCAAAAAAATTCTCTTGTATATTAAACTAACATATGCATTGCTTTTGCTTACCCTATTGCACGTTTCGGCAAAGGTGCACTCGCAGGAACAGATTAACCTAAATGTTAAAAATGTTAGTCTTGAGAAGTTTTTTGAGCTCCTGGAGAAGAAAAGTAATTACACTTTTTTATATAATAACCAGGCCATTCCAAATCAAACAGTAAACATTAATGTACAAAACGCTACTGTTCCTCAAATTCTTGATGATGCCTTAAAAAATACCGAGCTATCATACCGGGTATTATCAGAGAAACTTGTTGTTATCACTGAAAAATCAGCTGCTCAGGTTGCTGATATAAAAATTAGTGGTAAGGTAATAGACGCAACCGGCTTAGGGCTGCCGGGCGCCACGATAAGTATAAAAAACGGCAAAAATTTAACAACGACCGATGCAAATGGGAACTTTATAGTTACCGTTCCTGAAGATGCTACTTTGATGGTATCTTATATTGGTTATCAAACACAGGAAATAGCTGTCGCGGGAAAGTCGCAAATTACAATAACGCTTAAAGAACTTGCCGGCACCTTAAACGAAGTGGTTGTTATTGGTTACGGAACCCAGCGCAAAAAGGACCTTACCGGCGCCGTTTCGGTAATCAACGCCAAAGATATCAGCAGTATACCCGTTGGTGGTGTCGACCAGATCATCCAGGGTAAAGCAGCGGGCGTGGCTGTAACGCAAAATACAGGCGCTCCGGGCGATGCCATATCCGTACGCATACGTGGTATTGGGACGATCAACAACAACGACCCGCTTTATATAATTGATGGAGTGCCGACGAAAGATGGTATTAATGAAATATCGCCAAACGATATACAAAGCATCAATATCCTTAAAGACGCTTCTTCGGCAGCCATTTATGGCGCGCGGGCATCCAACGGGGTTGTGATCGTTACCACCAAACGCGGTAGCGCAGGCAAAGCCAAACTCAACGTTAGTGCTTATACAGGTGTACAATCTCCGCAGAATTTAATTAAAATGGCCAATACGGCGCAATACGTTGCTGCCTTTAATACGGCCGCTAAAAACGATGGCAGAGCGCCAATAACTGATAGCCTTGCGCGGACATTCTCTGATGTGAACTGGTTAAAGCAAGTACTTAAACCAGCACAAGTGAGTAATGGGCAACTATCCATAAGCGGTGGAAATGACAACTCGCAGTATATCGTTTCTGGTAATTATTTTAGCCAGAACGGGTTGATCAAAAACTCGGCTTACAACCGTTTTAACCTGCGTACCTCTATAAACAGCACTTTATCCGAATACCTGAAAATAGGTACAAACGTTAACCTGGCTTATTCAAAAACCAGGACAGTTGGTACGTCAGGAGATGGTTATACAGGCGCCGCCGCAAGTGTGGTGCGATATGCATTATTCCGTACACCAGCTACGCCTGTTTATAACGCGAATGGGCAATATGTGGATCTGCCGGCCAATTACAACGTTTTAGGCGATGGCATTAACCCTGTAGCCCTTGCCGACGCTGCTAACGATAACTCTTATGGGTACACCATATTGGGCGATGCCTTTGCAGAGCTAACACCCATAAAAAACTTAAAAATCAAATCAGACATTGGGTTGAACCTGATCCAGACCGACTACAAACAGTTTTTTGAAACTTTTGGTATAGACCGTTTTTTCAATTCGCCTAATTCATTGGCGCAATCACATACCAACGAATTGAATTATAACTGGACCAATACAGCAACTTATGATCTGACATTAGGCAAACATGCACTTAATTTCCTGGCAGGTACCGAAGCTATTAAAACGGACGTCCAGGCCATATCTGCATCCCGTACCACGTTTGTGAATCAGACTCCCACCTTCCAATACCTGGATAGTGGTATAGGCACACAGCAAAATGGCGGCAACGAGTCGCACATCGGGTTGTTTTCATTGTTTGGACGTATAGGTTACGCGTACGATGATAAATACCTGGCAAGTGCAAATTTCAGACGTGACGGTTCGTCGCAATTGTCACCCGCTTCTCCGTATGAAAATTTCTATTCGGGATCGTTAGGCTGGCGTGTTGACAAGGAAGATTTCATGAAAAATTTCAAGGCGATATCTACCTTTAAATTAAGAGCCAGCGTGGGTCAATTAGGAAACTCAAGCATTGGAAACTATCCTTACACCTCGTTAATTTCCGGTGGGTTTTACTATCCATTTGGCGGAGCATCTAACCAGGGTTATAGCATAACCTCTAAAGGGAATCCTAATATCAAATGGGAAACCAGTACGCAGGAAGATGGAGGATTAGACCTCGGGTTTTTAAATAACGATCTGATGTTAACGGTTGATTATTTTATTAAAAATACTTCAAACGTATTATTAAATCTACCCGAGCCAAGCAGCGCCGGTAACGGAGGCAACCCGGCGGTAAATGCCGGCAAGATCCGCAACCAGGGTCTCGAACTCGAACTTAGCTACCATCATTCTTTGAGCAGCGATCTAAGCTATTCGATTGGCGGCAACTTCGCGACGTTAACCAATAAGGTGGTTTCCCTGGCTGGTGGTTTACCTATTGTGGGTGGCCGCATAGACAACAATTATTTTGCGACGCTTACCCAGGTGGGACATCCTATCGGATCATTCTATTTGCTGCAGCAGGAAGGTATTTTTCAGAATGCGCAGCAAGTGTTTACCCATGCCTACCAGGGTCCGGGAATACGGCCTGGCGACGTGATGTATAAGGACATTAATGGCGATGGCGTGATCGATGATAAAGACCGCACCTTTGTTGGAAGCCCGATACCTAAGTTTACTTATGGTTTTACAGGTAATATCCAGTACAAAAATTTTGATTTGAGCCTGTTCTTCCAGGGAGTGTATGGCAATTCGATATACAACCAGGTACTTACCGATATTGAAGGTTTTTACCGGCCATTTAATATCACCCAAAGGATTGCAACCCAAAGCTGGAACGGCCCTGGATCAACCAATACCTTCCCACTCTTATCATGGACAGACGGAACAAACAACAAAACGCCTTCAACCCGTTTCCTCGAAAGTGGCTCGTACTTAAGGCTTAAAAATGTACAGTTAGGTTATAAATTAGGCAAGAATGTTTTGTCAAGCCTTCACATCTCCTCTGTACGACTGTTTGTGAGTGCTCAAAATCTCCTAACCTTTACTAAATACACCGGCCTCGATCCGGAAATGTATAGTAACAGCAATAATGCGGGTGATGGTGATAAGGCAGTGGGAATAGACTGGGGAACATATCCTTCGGCACGTACCGTCACTGTTGGTGTTAACGCTAATTTCTAATCTTAATTCATAGAAAGATGAAAGCAAGAAATACAACTTTATATTTTACCGCCATCCTGCTGTTTATGACCACAGGATGCAAAAAGATACTGCAAGAGCCAGTTCTTGGCCAGTACCAGGCCGGTGCTTTTTTTAATTCGGATGCTAACGCGACACTGGCCGTAAACGCCGCTTATAATCCGCTTACTTTTGTTGATGCATCTTCAAATGCCATATGGGTATTGGGCGACGTAGCCTCTGATGACGCCATAAAAGGCGGAAATCCGGGTGACCAGGCCGACTTTGAAAACATCGACACCTTTAACATTTTGCCGTCCAATTCTGCTGTTGAAGGGGTTTGGAAAAGGTATTATGATGGGATTTTCAAATGCAATGTGGTGCTTGACGGGTTACCGGCAAGTAACAAAGCGGTATCTGATGCTGTTAAAAACCAGGTAGTAGGGCAGGCAGAATTTTTAAGAGCTTACTATTATTTTAACCTGACAGTAGCTTATGGTGCTATTCCATTACACCTGAAAGTTGAAACGCCGGAAGAACTGCAAAGCCCGGCTTTACCACAGGCACAAATTTATGCCCAGATAGAAAAAGATTGCCAGGCGGCCGCTGCTGTTTTACCCACAAGCTGGGGAGCTTCAGACATGGGGCGTGCTACCAAAGGCGCAGCAATGGCTTTATTAGCCAAGACTTATTTGTTCGAGCAAAAATGGGCACTGGCTGCCGCTACGGCGCAGGCTGTTGAGGCCCTGGGTGTTTATAACTTATTGCCGGTTTTTGCCGATAATTTCAGGGCGGCTACAAAAAATAACGCCGAAGCGGTATTTTCAATTCAGCATGCAAGCGGCCTCTCTCCTTTTCAGGGAAACACTTTAAACCAATGGTTTGCACCGCGTTCAATAAACGGCTACGGCTTCTTCTATCCTACCCAAAGCCTGATTGATAATTTTGAAAAAGCTACTGATGGTACTAATGACCCAAGATTGGATTACACCGTGGGCCGGGCGGGCCACCCCTACTTTGACATCGCTTTTGATCCCACATGGACCACTACAGGTTATTTAAGCAAAAAGCATTGTCAGCCATTAACAGAAATACCAACCAATATTAAAGGTGATGGAAATTTAAATTACCAGGCCATCCGCTTTGCAGAAGTATTGCTGATAGAGGCCGAAGCCCAAAACGAGGCAGGTAATAGTGCAGCTGCACTGGTACCGCTTAACAAGGTACGCAAGCGGGCAAGGGAAAGCTTTCTGAATGATAACACATTGCCGGGTTTCGGAACAGTTCCGGCAGGTTTGCTACCTGATATTGCAGTTACAGATCAAAGCGCGCTTCGTGATATCATACGCAAAGAACGACGTTCTGAACTGGCTTTAGAATTTCACAGGTTTTTTGATGTTATCCGTTACGGATCGGTTTATGCCAATGACGCACTTAAAGATCAGCCGAACTTTAATTTTAATAACAATAAATTTTTCCCTATTCCTGAAAGCGAAAGGCAAACTAATTTAAAGTTAGGCTTGTAATTTGACCTCATTTTAAAATATATATATGCAAATGAAAAAGTTAAAAATATCTATTACAGCCATCATCATGATGGTGGCTGTTTTAACCCTATTCCAGTCTTGTAAAAAGAGTGCCGATAAGCCGAACTATAATTCGGATAAGTCCAAATTGAGTTCAGAGATCGATTCATTAACATTGGTTTACAATGCAGCAGTTGAAGGAAAACAAGCCGGGGAATACTCGGTAGGATCAAAAGCGGCGCTTCAAACGGCGTTAACCTTAGCCGCAAGTGTTAAAACCGGATCTTTTGCACAGCAGCAGGTTAACAATGCAGCGGCAAATCTTCTGCGCGCAGGCACACAGTTTAGTATTAAATTGATACAGCAAATTTCGGCGGTTAACCTTATTGCTTCCTGGACTTTTAACGGCAATGCCAACGATGTATCGGGCAATGGCCACGATGGTACACTGAAAACCGGCTGGGTAGGGCCTTATGGAGTGCCTCCTACTGATGGTGCCACTTTACCGGTATTGACTGCCGACCGCTATGGGGTTGCCAACAGCGCTTATGATTTTAACAACGGGGCTTATGTTGAAGTACCCTTTGCGCTTGAACTTCGCCCAAGCGCTTTTACCATTTGCGCATGGATTAAACCAAAAGCCGCAAGTAATGGAAATTACATTTTTTCACTGGACCGTTGGAATGGGTATAAATTTCAATTACAAGGCGGTAACCTGCCTTTTCTTACTGTAATGACCAGCACCGGCGACCACGACCAGGATGATGGCGGCCCGTCTGTTACGCTGAATGTTTGGACGCAGGTTGTAGCAAGTTTTACAAATGGGACAGAAAAATTTTACATCAATGGCACACTGGTAAAAACGGCTAATATTACCGGCGATCCTACAACATTAGTTTCACCGCCGCCAATAGCCATCGGTAATGAACTTCCCAAGTCAGCTTATGACTTAGCGAATCCAAATAGTCCCAATGCTTATTATGGCGGTAATTTCTTTATAGGTTCAATTGATGATGTCCACCTTTACAATAAGGTTTTAAGCGATGCTGAAGTTAGTTCCTTATATACAATGGAACAACCTTAGCGGGTATATGGTGCCTATATTGTACTTTTAAATTATCCAATTAAACCAAATGAAAAGTTATACGGTCCTTATATCAATTGTAGCCGCTCTGGGTGGCTTATTATTTGGGTTCGATACTGCAGTGATCGCCGGATCATTGCAGTATTTAAAGCCTTTTTTCCAGTTAAATGATGCCGAGCTGGGATTAGTAGTAGCCGCCGCATCTATTGGGTGTATTCCGGGCGCTTTATTTGCAGGGCGTTTGGCCGACCGCTTTGGCCGCAAAAAATTAATGATCGTAACTGCATTGCTATATGTAATAGCCGCACTGGGCAGCGGTATTGCCGGCAGCTTTGAGCAATTGGTTATCTACCGCTTAATAGGTGGCATCGCGATAGGTATGGCATCAACATTAGCCCCTATCTATATTTCGGAGGTTGCACCCCCAGATTTCAGGGGCCGGTTGGGTATGCTTCAGCAATTGGCTATTGTAAGCGGTATATTGTTGTCGTTTGTTTCCAATTACCTTATTGTAAACTCCTCGTTTTCTTTTCTAAATAATGACAATTACTGGCGCTATATGCTTGCAGCGGCTGTGATCCCCTCTCTAATCTTTTTTATTCTTTTACTTTTTGTACCCGAGAGTCCAAGATGGCTGGTATTAAAAAACAAATTGGTTGAAGCGAAAAAAGTGTTTGGCAGTATTTTTACAGAAGACGAAAGTTTAGCCCAGGTTAAAATAGTGGTCGACGATATCGCCTCAGAAAGCACGCCCGAACTAAAAGATGTATTTACACCACGTTTTAAAAAGGTGGTCATTATCGGTTTGGTTTTTGCATCAATAGCTCAGCTTACCGGCATTAATATTGTTTTTTATTATGCCCCTTTAATATTTGCGAAAACGCATGTGGGCGGCAGTGTATTGTTTCAAACCATGTTAACCGGTGTGGTTAATCTCATCTTCACTGTTGCAGCTTTCTGGCTGATTGACAGACTTGGCCGTAAAAAGTTATTGCTTGCCGGTTCGTGGATAATGGGTGCATGTATGTTCGTGCTGGCTGCTTTGTTCTATTTCAATCTGCTGCAAAACTATTTCGTGCTCATCACCATATTTGTATATATCGCGGGTTTTGCAAGTACCTGGGGTGTAGTGCTTTGGGTTTATGTAGCCGAAATATTTCCAAATAAGATCAGGGGCACTGCTACATCAATTGCGGTATTTGGCAATTGGGTTGCAAACTCCATTGTTTCCCTTACTTTTCCAATAATGCTGTCTCAACTGGGCGCCGTATCAACGTTTGGTATTTATGGTTTGATAAACATCAGCATGGTATTGTTTGTAAGCCGCTATGTATTTGAAACAAAGGGTGTTCCGCTGGAAAAAATCGAAGCGCTTTATGCCAATATTTAATTGAATATTTGTGTGTAATATAATTTAGTATGATGAAATTTTTTAAGATTGGAAAGCTTATCGCGCTTGTCCTGTTTGCCAGTACCTGCTTTGCCCAAACGACTACCAATAAACTCCCCTCCTGGGCGTTTGGGGGGTTTGTAAGACCTGCCAGCCTGAATCCGATCATTTCACCGGACACCAGCTCGCGGTTTATCGACCCTGTAAGCAAAAAAGCTGTCGCCTGGGAAGCCAATGATACCTTTAACCCTGCAGCTGCGCTAAAAGATGGGAAAATAGTTGTTTTATACAGGGCCGAAGACCTTTATGGAATAGGCATCGGCTTTCGTACGTCCCGCCTGGGTTACGCAGAAAGCGGAGATGGAATTCATTTTAAAAGGAGACCAGCGCCCGTTCTTTATCCTGATAATGATATTGCGAAAAAATATGAATGGCCAGGTGGCTGCGAAGATCCCCGCGTGGCCAAAACGGAAAGCGGTACTTATGTTGTTTTTTATACCGAATGGAACCGTTATTTACCGCGCTTAGGCGTTGCCACTTCCACCGATCTGATCCATTGGAAAAAGCACGGCCCCATGTTCAAAACTGCCTACAAGGGTAAGTTTTTTAATATAGCAAGTAAGTCGGCATCTATTCTGACCAAGGTTATCAACGGCAAACAAGTGATCATCAAAATAAACGGCAAATATTGGCTTTACTGGGGAGAACATCATGTGTATGCGGCAACCTCTTTTGACTTGCTCAACTGGTACCCGGTAGTCAATAAAAACGGTGAACTGAAAGAGTTAATATCGCCCAGGAATGGATATTTTGATAGCGACCTGACGGAATGCGGCCCTCCGGCAATAATGACTGACAAAGGAATAATTTTATTTTACAACGGTAAAAATAAAAGCGACGGAAACAGGGATAAAAGATTTACTGCCAACTCCTATTGTGCCGGCCAGGCTTTGTTTGATCGTAATGATCCCGCAAAACCAATAACCAGGCTGGATGTACCGTTCCTTCGCCCGATGGAGGCATTCGAAAAAAGCGGGCAATACGTTAATGGAACCGTTTTTATTGAAGGGATGGTTTATTTTAAAAAGAAATGGTTTTTATATTATGGCTGCGCCGATTCGCGTGTCGCGGTGGCCGTTTATGATCCTTCAGTTGCCGCTCCGGGTGATGTTATTCCGGGGAAAGCAAATTGATTTTTTGAAACATTAATATAACTTTTGAGATTGATTTTAATGTAGAGGAGGCTGCCCTTATCGGGTGGCTTCTTTGTTTTGTGATCCGATCGGTATTCAAACTCAGAACCAACAGATTTGTTATTGTTCGTTTTAAGCCGGCAGATTTGCTTATATTGCTGAGGAAATTTTCATACTAATTGAATTTGTTGTAATACACTTTAGAAGTTTTTTCATCCCGTTTACAACTATGAATTTTATTCACCCATTTTTATAGGCTTCTTAGAAAAATGAGATATATCTGCATCATTCTACTAAGCTTGTTAAGTATCAATCAGTCGGGGCAGGATCTCTATACCTGTAAAAACGCCCGGATAACCCTTTTTTCCAGCGCGCTTATCGAGGATATCAAAGCCGTAACATCAAATGGGGTATCCGTGTACAATGCCGCTACAGGCGAATTAGACTTTAGCGTGCCTATCCGTACATTTCAGTTTGAGAAGTCGTTTATGCAGCAGCATTTTAATTCCGATTATATGGAGAGCGATAAGTACCCGAAGGCCATATTCAAAGGAAAAATACAGGAACAGGTTGATATTACCAAAGAAGGCACTTACCCGGTAAACGTCGTGGGCGAACTTACGGTACATGGTATAACCCAAAAAAGAACAATCCAGGGCAGCCTTATCGTTAAAAACGGCACTATATCCATGGCATCAGAGTTTATGGTGAAATGTGCCGACCACCATATCGATATACCTCAAATTTTATTTTATCATATTGCAGAGAGTATTAAAGTAACCGTTTCAGCTACCTATAACCCTTATAAGAGCACCGCATCAAAATAAATTTTATACATGAAGAATTTAATAATATTAGCTTTTCTTATGGTAAGTACCGGGTTAATGGCCCAGAAACCCGAATCAATAAAAACAACCACTTCCGCCGACTCCTTGTTGAATTTGATGAGTACCGATAACAAAAAGGAGCCTATCGATATTTTCGAATCTTCGAGGCTTATTTTGTCGCAAAGCTCCGAAACCGTTAAAAAGAACAATCTTAATTTAGTAGTAATGCACCGTTTTGGCGATGTTGCAGGATCAGGAGATGAGGGCGGCGGTGAATATCTATTTGGCCTTGACAGAATTGCTGATCTGTATATTGGGTTCGAATACGGATTAACAAATAACCTGAATATCGATTTCGGGAGAAGCGCAATGCCTGACGAAGGTGGACTAATCAATCTTGAGCTGAAATATGCTATACTGCACCAAACAAGTGACGACAGCTCGCCATTTGCAATAACTTTGATCGGGCAAACCGGCCTAAGACCATACGGCGACTTTGATAATTTTAGCGACCGCGTGTCGTATTTTGGGCAGGCTATTTTTGCCCGAAAGATTTCACGTGTCTTGTCTTTACAGATAGCGCCTTCCTATGTACAAAATAATTTGCCGGTTCCAAACGTCCCTGGAAGTGAGAATGGTTTTTTCTCATTATCTGCCACAGCGCGGATAAAGGTTACCAGGTTAATGGGTATTATTGTAGATTATGCACATCCGTTCTCTTCTTTAAGAAACAGCAACGGGTTTAGTGACCCCCTTGGTTTCGGTATCCAAATGGTTACTGGCGGTCACGTATTTACCATCAATATTACAAATGCAAGAACGGCTAACGAAATTAATTATTTAAGCAATACCACATCAGATTATATCAGAGGGAATTACAGAATCGGGTTTACTATCGCAAGGATGTTTGATTTCAATCACAAAGAAAAATACAATCCAAAAAAATGATGGATGCAATTCAAATCGCCGATCCGACACGAAACGTTCCTAACGGAACGTAAAAAATACTTTTATGTATCTTCTACCAACCAGACGTC
>JANYAB010000339.1 GCA_025355225.1 Bacteroidota bacterium | reverse complement strand
GCGAAAGGCACCACAAATGCCCATACGATAAATGGCCCTCTAACGGTTAATTACCTGGCCGTACCACCTGATGCCTCATCCTATTATACGCTGAATGGCAAATTGGAAGTAACTTATCCATCCAGTTTAGCTGCCGATCTGGAATTTAAAAGCATGAACGGACAATTCTATACCGATTTTGAAAATACGCAGGTAATGCCGAGTCGGGTCGTAAAGACACAACAGAAGGAAGGTTCGGGCACCACATATAAACTCAGTCAGCACCCGGATGTGCGGGTTGGCGCGGGTGGTAAGACATTCAAATTTGAAACCCTGAACGGGAATATTTATATTAAAAAACAACAATAAAAAAAACAACATGAAAACGATAAAAATTGCAAGTGTGTGTGTGATAGTGATGCTATTAACTACCCGCCTTTGGGCACAGAATAATGAGAAACAAATGACTGTCCCGTTAAGCAGTCCCGGAAAGCCATATAAATTGGACGTAGGTTTAGTCGACGGATCGATTACCGTAATTGGTTATGAGGGTAAGGCTGTGATCATAGAAGCGCAGTCTGAAGAAGGCAAAAAAGGCCATGATGATGACCGCGGCCCCGGCGGAATGCACCGCATAGGAGCCAACAACAACGCGGATATTAATGCAGAGGAAAACAATAATGAAATTAACGTAGGTGGCAGTTTAGGGAGAAAAACCAACCTCGTTCTAAAAGTTCCACAAAACGAGGGCTCGTTTAAGATCCATACGGTAAACAACGGTAACATCGTTATCAGTAATGTTAATGGCGAACTGGAAGTGAGTAATGTAAACGGCTCCATCAAAATAAACAATGTATCCGGCTCGGTGGTGGCCAATACAGTTAACGGGCCGGTGGTGGTAACCTTTAAAAGCATCGATCCGAAGGCTGCGATGGCATTTTCAACATTAAACGGCAATATTGATGTAACATTCCCGGCCGGGGTAAAGGCAAACGTAAAGTTGAAGGCAGACCGCGGAGATATTTTTACTGACTTTGATGTGGTAACCGATCAGCATAAACCAATTGTCACGCATAACGATTCAAAGGGGATGTACAGCCTAAAGGTAGAAGACTGGGTGTATGGCAAAATTGACGGTGGCGGTCCCGAAATGATGATGAAAACCACTTTCGGTAGTATTTACATCCGTAAGGTGAAATAAATTGAAAGATATCGCCTAAATAAACAGCCCGGTAAAACTGAAAAAAGCTCATTCGCCATGTTAAAAAACTATATCAAAACCGCCCGGAGAAACCTGCTGAATAATAAATTTTATTCGGCCATAAACATTGCCGGCTTAACGTTAGGTCTGGCCATTGGTATCCTGATATTGGTATGGGTGCAGGATGAACTAAGTTTTGATAGTTTTCATAAACAAACCAAGGACATTTACCGGCTCGAGCTTTGGGGTGGCACAGGTACTAGCCGGCAGATCTATAGTATTGGTGTTGCACCGATAGGGTCATTTGCCAAACAACAGCTGCCGGAAGTGATCGATTATGTGCGCCTGACGGGGAACTACGATTACACGCTGTATAAATACCGGGATAAGGTATTTGGTGAGGAAAACACCATGTTCGCCGATCCTTCATTCTTTTCGGTATTTGATTTTCATCTCGTTAAGGGTGATCCGGCAAAGCCTTTTACAGATGACAATTCAGTTGTGATCACGGAAAAGAACGCTAAAAAATTCTTTGGCGACCAGGAGCCCATAGGCAAAGTGATCATAGCGGACAATAAGAAGAATTTTACGGTGAGCGGGGTTATCGCTGATTTCCCGAAGAACTCCAGCATGAATTATGACATGATCATGCCCATGAGCCTGCATTTGAAAACGATGCTGGCTCAAAAAAATGACATGAGCAATAATTTCAGCTTCTTTAATTACGAAACGTACCTGCTGCTTAAACCCGGCAGCCCAATAAAAAAATTGGCAACCCAGATTACCGGTATCCATGTGAAGCATAAACCCGATGATACCGATGCTGAATATTTGCTGTTGCCACTTTCAAAAATGCATTTGTACAATGCCGATATGAGCGATAAAGGAATGTCGACCGTCCGTATATTTATCATCATTGCGCTGCTGATATTGGTAATCGCCTGTATCAATTATGTTAACCTGTCTACCGCTCGTTCAATGCTACGCTCAAAGGAGATCAGCATGCGTAAGATCATCGGCGCAGGAAAAGCACAGCTCTTTATGCAGTTTATTGTGGAAACCACCCTGTTGTTTTTGCTTGCGGCTGTATTGGCAATCGGGCTCATCTATTTGTTAATGCCTGTATTTAATCAAATAGCCGGGAAGCAAATGACATTTAACCTCGCCGATTATCATATTTGGCTTCTCCTGCTTGCTGCTATAATCGGCACCTTGGCTGCGTCAAGTATCTATCCTGCGTTGCTGCTTTCATCGTTCGAGCCGTTAAAAGCATTGAAGGGAAAGATATCAGTAGGCATTGGCGATGTGCTGTTCCGAAAAATACTTGTAGTTACGCAGTTTGTATTTTCAATTATCCTCATCATCGGTACCCTGGTGATCACCGGGCAATTAAATTACATACGGTCGACTGGTGTTGGATTTGATAAAACAGGCGTTATCTCCGTTTGGATGCGGGATATGAGCAAACATTATGATGCAGCAAAGGCCGAATTGCTGAAGCAGCCGGGGGTATTAGCCGTGACGCGATCGAACCAGAACATTGTGCGGTTTAATGGTTTCACGGGTGCTGTTGACTGGGATGGAAAAGATCCTAAAGATAACCTGATTGTACACCCTATTGTGATAGATAAGGATTTAATATCCTTTTTTAAAATGAAATTAGAGCAGGGCTCCTCTTTTACGGGTGCAGTTATTGATACGGCGCATTTTATTTTAAATGAAACAGCCATCAGGGAGATGGGCATCAAAAACCCGGTCGGCAAACGGTTCAAGATGGAAGGGGTAAACGGGACGATAATAGGAGTAGTAAAGGATTTCCACTATGCATCATTGAAGGAAAAAATAGCCCCTTCCGTTTTTTGGTATGTCCCTAAATATTTAAACAAAATGTATATCAAAACCACCGGCAGGGACGCGAAAAAAGCGCTTGCAGCGGCGGAAGTCCAGTTTAAAAAGTACAATGGCGAGTATCCCTTTGGCTACGCTTTCGAGGACGACATATTAAATTTTATGTATCAAAGCGAGCAGCGCGAGGGGACATTGTTTACTGATTTTGCCGCCATCGCGATCTTTATATCCTGCCTGGGCCTGCTGGGGCTGGCTGCCTACACTGCGCAGGTGCGCACCCGCGAAATTGGCGTGCGCAAGGTATTGGGTGCGAGCGTAAACGGCATTGTACGGCTTTTGGCCAGAGACTTTATTAAATTGGTGCTGATAGCCATTGTAATTGCCGCGCCGCTGGCGTGGTACTTTATGTATAAATGGCTGCAGGATTTTGCCTATAAGATCAGTATCAGCTGGTCGGTATTTGCGCTGGCGGGTGGTATGGCTATATTGATCGCTTTTATCACGATAAGCTTCCAGGCGGTGAAAGCAGCGGTGGTTAACCCGGTGAATAGTTTGAGGAGTGAGTGAGAGGGAACTGGATCACTGATTTATGTTTATTATAGGATTGCACTTATTTTTTGTGGTTTGTTAACCTAACCGGCCGGGTTCGGCGTTGAATTATAATCGCCTTTTTGATACAGCTTCATCTGTACACAATTGTTTCCTATTTTGATTTGTGTTGGCAATCTTATCGTTGAATTATAATGGATTTAATTTGCTGCTTAAAAATTTGGCCGGGTTATCTCTCGCGATTTTGTCAAATATGTCATCACCAAGGGCACTGCGCAGTTTGATGCTCATTTCCCTTTCTGCTCCAGCTTTTGAAACCACGAAGAAGTCGGTACCAAACAGTACCTTGTCTGCAATGCGATATACATTGGGACCAGGGGTAATTTTTAAGCTGTCCTCGAGTAAAACTTTAAGCAGCGGATAAATACGGTCATCGCAAAGAGTATAACTAATATCGGCATAAACATTGGGGTATGTGCGCATCAACTCACAAACTATAGAAAACCAACTGAACGTTTTCTTATCCCCAAGATCATACCATGGATTTTCGATATCAAGCGTTTTGGGATTTGGCATCATAAAATAATCTGCTGGCAGCCAGCAATCAGTCATGTATTTCAACCATTCGTCTTCTCCTCCAAAATGGCCAAGACAAATTTTTAATCGACTTAAATCTATATTCTCATCTTTCCAATATGCACTTAGCAACTTTTTATTCAATAAACATTCATAATTAAGCGGATGCGTAAAGTTGGCCGTAAATTCGTAATTGGTCACTCCCGGCAATTTCTGACCAGATATGGGATGAACCAGCCAATCCTTATTTTCATTCTTATCGCCACGGTAATGCACCACACCCCTGATACAATGAGTGATCAGTGGAAGATCATTAGCTATTGCGTATTCGTATACTCCTCTTAGCCCCTTATCAAAAGGATAGTATCCTATCGCAGGATATAACTTGATCCCCTGATAAGGTTTCCCTAAATCTTCCATGTATTGAACAACAAGTTTATCAATACCGGGACGTCGCGGGTCAGCAAAGATGAACGGATAAATTATATCTTTAAATTCAGGGTCGGCCTTAACAGCAGCCAGTTCATCAAGTTGCTGTTTAAAAGTTTTTATAGATTTGCCGGCGGCCATATATTCCATATCCATTGTCAGCAACACAAAGCGTGTATCCAGTGGATAATATCCACGCAATTGTTTGATCATCTTCTCTTGCTCAACAATATTAAAATACTCAACAAATGAAAGCAGCCGGGGCAGGGCCTTGTACAGTTTAGGAAAAACCCAGGATAAAAACTTCAGCACCGATTTGTTATTGAGAATCTTGATGAGCTTTCTTATAACGCGGTTGCGCTTAATCCAGCTGATTGGGAAAAGCCAATAAAACCAAACCATTGTTTTTGCGAAATCCTCGGGTACATGATCAATCGTAAAGCAATGTGAATGCGAATTGTAAATGGGAAGGTTTGGTGTATTAAAAGTCTTCATTTAAGTTGGTGATAGTGTTATGGTTATAACGAATTTAATAAGAAATAATCTGACTTGCAATTATTAAAAAAATACATAAGCAATTACGGAGAAGCTTTTTCTACAAGGCTAAATAATGTTTTTTTAACATTCCTGTTAGTAGGGATTTCGAATCCCGATCTTAAAAACATTGGGTTTGCAACCCGTTGCCCGCCGGCAAATTAATACGTCAAGGAACAACTTCAATTATTTTCACAAATAATTTATATGATGGAATGCCAATAGCATGTAAGTGTTGGAGCCTGTTGCCTGGGTGGGTTTCGGGTAATAAGAATATTATATACAAATTTAAGGAACCCAATTGAATATTCTGCTGACACTGTTTTATCAGAACATTAATAGTTAAATTATTTAACTATTAATGTGTGAGATCAATTAAAACCCGCACAAGACCAACCACCTGTTTTTGCACGATTGTCTCCTTAATTTTATGGGTATAATATATTGCCGGTGTGATATGCAATAAAGGTGGTATAAACCGTGTTCTTTATAGGTAAGTAATTACGCGTAAAAACAAAACTCAAAATCAATTTTTTAACAAGTCTTAAATTATGAAAGCTCTAAAAGTATTGGTTATTATTCTGTTGGCGACTTTTAGTTACCAGGCGGTAAATGCACAGACAATGCATCACAAAAAACAGTTCAAAAGTCATCACAGGATATTGCATCGCCACGTGGCAAGGCGTTAAAATGCAAACGGCCCCACAGTTTACTATGGGGCCGTTTAATTAAATAATTTTTATCTTACAGCTTTCGCTTAACTTCTACGTTTTCGTAAGCCTCAACTATATCGCCTACTTCAATATTATTGAAGTTATGTATGTTCAAGCCACATTCGTAGCCTGCATTTACTTCCTTCACATCATCTTTAAAGCGTTTTAACGAAGCCAGTTCACCAGTATAGATCACCACACCTTCGCGGATGATACGTATTTTACTGTTACGGGTTATTTTACCATCCAGCACCATACAGCCCGCAATAGTACCCACTTTGCTGATCTTGAAGGTCTCGCGTATCTCTACGTTGGCTACTATCTTTTCTTCAAATGTTGGGGCAAGCATGCCTTCCATTGCAGCTTTTATTTCGTTTATAGCGTCGTAGATAATGGAGTAAAGCCTGATATCTATTTGTTCCTGCTCGGCCAGCTTGCGGGCGCTGCCGGAAGGACGTACCTGGAAACCAATAATGATCGCATCGGAAGCTGAAGCAAGCAATACATCAGATTCTGATATTTGCCCAACAGCTTTCGAAATAATATTTACCTGTATCTGCTCGGTTGAAAGTTTCAGCAATGAATCTGACAAGGCTTCAATTGAACCATCCACATCACCTTTAACAATGATGTTGAGTTCCTTAAAGTTGCCCACAGCAAGTCGCCGACCAATTTCATCCAGGGTAATGTGTTTCTGCGTGCGAAGACCCTGCTCACGCTGCAGTTGC
>JANYAB010000311.1 GCA_025355225.1 Bacteroidota bacterium | reverse complement strand
TCCACAAGTCAGACAAGGAACCGCCGAAGCGCCTCGTTCCGAACGCCGATGAAGCGGGTATCGTTCGTATGGCGTTCGCACTATACGCGGAGCAGGGAAGCCTCACGGCGACACGCAATTACCTGGAAAGCGTCAAGCGTTTGTTGTGTCATGGGTTGTATCATTTAGGCGATCGGCAATCTTATGCATGTTTCTCAGCCAGTCGTCGATCATAGAATTGAACAGGGCAAGGTTTTCCAGTACCGCAAAATCGTTATGGTCCAGTAAAAGCAGCGTGCCGTTGCCTTTTGGCTGCAATTCCCAATTCACTACAGAGTCGATACTAATACTACCATCGCCCGGACCGCATTTCCAGGAGTAAGAGAGTTTTTTGAACGGAATGATCTCCAGCACCTTGCAGTAGAAGATACCACCGAAATTGACATCCGGGTGTGGGTTCGTCCTGAATTGAAATTCGTGCCCAACAACCGGCTGGAAATCGTTTTTCATCAGCCATAGTTCCATCAATTCAGTGTTGGTTAGATATTCCCAAACCGCCTCGGGCGGATGCGGGAAAAATAATTGGTGCTTAATGCTTTTTGCCATAATGCGTAACCTTTGAGTTACCCAAATGTATAGGTAACTTTTGAGTTACGCAAATTTTTTCAAAAAAAAAAATAAAAAATATCTTTGTCAGATGTTGATTTAGGCTTGTAAAGTTTTTGTTGGATGGCGAATCTATTTGTCGGCAAAGAATATTTGTGAAAAATTAGTTCATAAATTAGCACGCTATTAAAAACATCATCATGTTAAAATCAATTTCTCTCTCCACCATTTTTTGCCTGGCCCTGGTATACGCCAGTGCGCAAACACCGACAATGCCGCCCGAAATAGCGCAGGCCTATGCAAAAAACACCAGGTCATCAAGCGGCAAGCCCGGTAAAAAATACTGGCAGAATCACGGACGGTACAATATTTCAGTATCGATGACGCCGCCTGACAGAACGATCAAAGGGGTTGAGGACATAACTTATTTTAATAACAGCCCTGATACACTGCATAGTTTGAATATGAAACTGATCGTGAATGTTCACGCCGGTGGCGGGCGGGGTGGTGCAGCTGCCACTCCGGACGCGGCGATAAAAGTTGATAACATTCAAATAAAAGGTGCTAAAGCAGACTGGGACAATAGCACGGCCATTACAACAAACCAAATGGTTGGTTTAAATTCGCCGCTAATGCCTCATGATTCTTTGAAACTTAACATTACCTGGCATTATCAATTGTCGAAAGGGCGTGGGAGAGACGGGGTACTCGACTCAACTACTTTTTACCTCGCTTATTTTTACCCGCGGGTGTCAGTATATGATGATTATAAAGGATGGGATATACAACCGCATACCGGTGGGCTGGAGTTTTATAATGATTTTAATGATTATTCGCTGGAAGTGACCGTGCCCAAGAATTATATTGTATGGGCCACGGGCACGCTGCGAAATCCTGACCAGGTTTTGCAGCCTGATTTTGCCAGGAAATTGCAGGAATCTATGACCAGCGACTCCACCATACATATTGCTACCGCACAGGATTTGGCTAATAAGAATATCACCGCGCAAAATGCAACCAATATGTGGTTATGGACATCCACTAATATTTCTGATGTGGCCCTGGCAGTAAGCGATCATTATGACTGGGATGCGGCAAGCGTTTTAGTTGATGATAAAGCAAAGCGCCGCGTTAGTGTGCAGGCCGCTTTCGCCGATGCTTCCGAGGATTTTCATCATTATGTACAATTTGCCCGCAATTCTTTAGATTGGTTCTCGCACAATTTGCCGGGCGTGCCATACCCGTTCCCGAAAACCACATCCGTGCAGGGTTTTGCCGATATGGAATATCCGATGATGGTGAACGACAGCCACGTGACGGACCTGGTGTTTGCACAATTGGTACAGGACCACGAAATAGCGCATACTTACTTCCCGTTTTTTATGGGAACCAATGAAAGCCGTTACGCGTTTATGGATGAAGGCTGGGCGACGACTTTTGAGCTTCTGATAGGCACGGCTGAAAGAGGAAAGAAAGTAGCGGATGAATTTTACAAAAAGTTTCGTGTTACCCGGTGGATAAATGGACCCCACGAAAAGGAAAATCCTATTATTACACCCTCGCCCGAAGTGACCTTTGGCAGCGGCAACAATGCTTACGGTAAACCTTCCCTAAGCTATTTGGCATTAAAAGATATGCTGGGCGATGATCTGTTTAAAAAAGCCCTCCATACCTATATGAACAACTGGAATGGCAAGCACCCCATACCATGGGATTATTTTAACTCGATGAAAAAGGGATCGGGTAAAAACCTGGATTGGTTCTTTTATAATTGGTTTTTCACCAAATACTATATCGACCTGGGCCTTGAAAAAGCAGAAAAGACATCCGGCGGTTATACCTTGGCCATAAAAAATATTGGCGGCTTTGCCGTTCCGTTTGATGTAAACGTAACCTATGCCGACGGCACAACCGATACTTTTCATCAAACACCAATAGTTTGGGAGAACGATCAGAAAAACATTTCGGTAGATATTAAAACTATCAAAGACGTAAAATCCATAACGCTGGATGGGGGCATATTTATGGATGCGAATGTGAAGGATAATACCTGGACGGCAAATTAAAAGCTGCCGGTTCAAAGCTCTGCGAAAGCCTCAAGTTTAAAGATTTGAGGCTTTTTTGTGTTTCTTGTTTCGTTGTGAAAATAACAGAAAATTAAACAGGCATTCTTTTTTTATTTTTGAAATTCCGGTATTAATTTCGCACGTATAGAGATCAATTGGTTATGGTTTACCTGTTGCTTTTCAGTCTAATTTGTGGCAGATGCATTCCCGCAAGCAAGACCATTTTACTTCATTTTGACAACGACTTTTCCCTTAGCCCGTCCGCTTTCAACATAGGCGATCGCTTCTTTGATCGATTCGAACGGAAAAACTTTGTCTATAACCGGTATTATAGTACCCGAATTTATAAGCGAAGTGACCTCTTTTAACTGATCTCCGTTTGCTCTCATAAAAAGAAAAGAAAAGCGCACGTTAAGCCGTTTTGCTTTTTTCCTTACTCCAAAGCTTAAGAGGTGCATTATTAATTTCACGAACCAGGGAACTCCGATTTCTTTCGCAAAATCAGGGTCAGGCGGGCCAGAGATTGAGATGAGTTTCCCAGCTGGTTTTAACACACGCAGCGACTTTTCGAGTGTTTTTCCGTCCAGACTATTCAAAACCAGATCGTAACGCTGCAGAACTTTCTCGAAGTCATCTTTCTCGTAGTCAATAACAACATCTGCCCCGAGGCGTTTCACTAACCCGATGTTGGTTGCACTGGTAGTTGTAGCCACAGTAGCGCCCAGGTATTTCGCCAGTTGAATGGCAAATGTGCCAACACCACCGGAGCCTGCCTGGATAAATACTTTCTGCCCTTTCTTCAGGTTCCCTTTTTCGATCAATGCTTGCCAGGCGGTAAGGCCCACCAGAGGAATGGATGCGGCTTCTTCCATGCTCAGCTTTTTCGGCTTAAGCGCTACATCAGCTTCCTTAATGGCAATGAAATCCGCAAACGTTCCAATCCGGTGATCTGCCGGCCGGGCGTAAACTTCGTCCCCAACTTTAAATTGTTGCACCCGAACCCCAACCTTAGTTACAATTCCCGCAACGTCATGGCCCAAAACAAACGGTGTTTTATATGGCAAAATGAGTTTGAACTCACCGTTTCTGATTTTGGAATCCAGGAGGTTTATACCGGCAGCGTGTACTTCTACCAACACCTCATCCGCCTGCAGTTCCGGCTCGGGCATTTGCCCAATGCGCCCGCCGTCTTTGCTTTTATATTTGTCTATTATGAATGCTTTCATTTTTTTTAAAATGTTTAAAATATATGATTGAAATAAATTCTATGATTGTAATAACCTATAACTTTTCTTAGGATTGACTAACCCAAAAGCAATTCCTGGAAAAAGCCGGTTGAGTATATAAAGCGCTTTTGTATCCCCTACACGGATAGTAAACTGGTCCTTCTTGAGACCTGTGATAAGCGCTTTTACCAGGCCTTCTGTAGTTATTTTTTTGCCGTTCCTCTCAGCCGTCATTTCTGTGGCCACAACAGGAGGCAAAAGCTCAAATACCTTCAGGTTACTGTTTAAAATTTGCAGGTGCTTTCTCAATGTTTCTGTATAAAACCGCAATGCTACTTTAGAAGCGGAGTAAGTTGCTTCCAGTAATGACGGAACATAACTGAGTATGGAAGTCGTGTTGATGATCGCGCTTTCTTTCCTTGATTTCAACATATCCATGAACAGGTTATTAAGCCGGATCACCCCCAGGTAATTGACGTTCATTTCGTAAGCCGCGTCCTCAAAATGCTGATCATTTGCTATTCCGAGGTTAATTGGCTCTGTTAACACCCCTGCGTTATTGTATAAAATGTCTATCCCACCCAATTGCTGTACCTGGTTGAAAAGTTTTTGCGCATCGCCTGCAGCTGACACATCACTTCTGATAGCTGTAATTGCCGGATACAACTTCCTGGCTTCATCTAATTTCCCCTGGTTCCTGCCGGTGATGATCACACTGACGCCATTGGCTAAAAATTGTTTTGCCGCTTCCAATCCGATACCTGATGCACCACCCGTGATCAATACCGTTTTTCCTTTTAATTGCATGATTTTAATTTTTTATGTTAATTCTATTTCGAAGCGTTAATTGACTTCAGAACGGATTTCTCGAAAATCTTATAAGCGAAATGTTGAAGCAGGAGTACGATTGATGATCCTTTGCCGACAGGGTAACTAAACTTTGGATTTACTTCTTTCACTGTTTGCAGTAAAGTATTGATAACCGGCGCAGGGTCGGGTGCATTATCAAATGACTTTTTGGTATACGCGATGATCTTTTGCCGGAACGCATCATAGTCTCTGATTGTGCCTGTTGCAATAGTTGCACTTTCGCCGATATTGGTTTTGAAACTGATCGGCTCAACCATAACCACCTTGATGTTAAACTGGTTCAATTCAAACCGAAGTGCCTTAAAATAACCTTCGAGGGCATGTTTGGAAGCCGTGTAGTACGCCGTATTTGGAAGACCAATTAAACCCAGCAGAGAGCCAAGAGTAATTATTTTTCCATGTTTTTGCTTCCTGAAATAAGGCAGCAACTCGTTAGTTAATTTAATCGTTCCCCAAAAATTAGTCTCAAACTGCTGCTTGCCTAACTCAATAGGGGTTTCCTCGGCAAGTCCGTTTACTAAGTAACCTGCATTGTTGATCAGCACATCTAAAGTTTTGATCTGACTGAACAGCTGCTTACCAAACGATGCTATGGAATGGTCATCATTCAGATCCAATGGCAGTAACTTAAATGGTAATTTTGCCTGGTGTTTTTCCGGATCCCGGCTTGTGCCGATCACCTGGTAGCCATTTTCGTGAAGCTTGCTGGCGACAAGCAGCCCGATGCCCGATGAGGCACCTGTGACTAATACTGTTTTTCCTTTTAATTGCATGATTTTTTATTTTAGACTTTTTAGTATATTTTGTTACAATTCTATCTACTTTTTATTTACTTAATTTTTATAAGGTGTTTATGCTTTGCTTTTAGTGACCTTTAATATATAAAAGACTTTTTAGTATATTTTATATCAAAAAAAATCATGTCGCATAACTTTCCAATTCCGCTTTCAGGCTCCTGAGCAAACCCTGCATCGGTTTTGCTGTATTCATAGCCCTGCACATAACAACGGCTCCTTCAACCGCAGCCACCGCTTTGAACGCATAAACAGCGGGATCAAGCTGGTCTGAAAACTCCCCGTCGGTAATGCCTTGATTTAAAACACCAACAAATATTTCCTGCCCACGACGAATGACACCGGCTATCTTTTCCTTAATGGCCGGAAAGTTATCATCAGATTCTACTGCAATGTTAAATATAGGACATCCGCCTTTAAGGTAAGTATTCAAGGGATCTTTATAAAAATCGAGAAAAGCAAATACTTTAGCCTTCGCTGTTTTACCCTTGCTGATGGTTGATAGCATTTTTTCGCCGTTAGTATTCAGCATGAAATCAACAACCTGCAAGGCCAAATCTTCCTTGCTTTCAAAATGGCCGTAAAGGCATCCTTTAGTCAGTTTCGCGGCAGCAAGCACGTCATCTATATTAGCGCCGGATATCCCTTTCTGATTAAAGATAGGAGCCGCTGTTTCCAGGATAAATTGCTTTGTTCTTTCCGCTTTAGTAAGCATTATAATAAAAATTTCCACTGCAAAAATATACTAAAAAGTTTATTTTAAAATAAAAATTCAAACTTTTTTATTGTTTATGACCCGAAGATGATATTTATTATAAAGTGCATTGGAAAAGATTTATGCGATAATATCGAACAATTCACAAAAAACCGTAAGCCAAGAAATAAATGATTCCAATTTAGTCCGATTGAGGCCACCGGATCAAGTCAAAAGCCTCAAGTCCGTGATTTGAGGCTTTTTTTGCGATTCCTGTTTCGTTGTGAAAATAACAGAAAATTAAACTGGCATTCTTTATTCTTATTTTTGAAATTCCGGTCTTAATTCCGCGTGCATAACTTTTCTGAATTTGATTACTTTGGGCTTTGAAACTTGCCTAATGTAAGTTGAACCTGGGTTGAGCCGGTAATACCCCTGATGATAATTTTCAGCAACGTAAAATGTGGTAAATGAAACAACCTGGGTAACTATTGCTCCATGATAGTACTTTGATTTGTTGATCTTTTTTATCAAACCCAATAAAATATTTTTCTCTTCCGGGGTCCGGTAAAAGGCAATCGAACGATAGTCGGTACCTACGTCAGGCCCCTGGCGGTTAAGCTCTGTAGGGTCATGCGCAAAAAAGAATGCGTTGACCAAAGTAGTAAAACTGATCACCTTTGGATCATAATAAGTTTGTGAGCATTCAGCGTGCCCGGTAGTCTGCGTAGCCACCTGGTCATAAGTTGGGTTTTTAGCTGTTCCGCCTGCATAACCGGAAATTACCTTGTTTACGCCCTTTAGCTCAGACATGGCCTCGCTCATACTCCAAAAACAGCCACCGCCAAATGTGGCAACTTTTTCCCCGGGACCAGGTTTTGGCAATGCGGTGAAATCGTTAGCACCACCCATTGTTTGTGCATTGGCAACACTGGCAAATAATAAAATCCCGATGCCAAATAAAAAGAACCGTTTCATAAGATCTGTTAGTTTAAAAATCAAATAGCTGTTTGATGTCTATTTGAAATTTTGATTAAATAATGATTGACTTGATAGAAGAAAAAACCTGATAATACTGTGAACAGCTAATATTATGAAGCCCGACCAATTGCCACCCGCTGCAATCAATGCCCGATCCCGTAAAGGGATATCGGGCATTTGATTTAATTAGGGCATCAGTTTTGAGTTACTTCTTTGCGTATGAGGCTTTGATGATCACCGCTGCTACGGCTTCAGGCTGTGAGATGAAAACCGCATGACTACCTTTGATCTCAGTGATTTTAGTGTGTGCGCGTTTGTACATGTTACGCTCTATGTTCGGGTTGATAGCATTATCCCCGGTAGCCACGATACCAAAGCTTGGCTTATCTTTCCAGGCCGCTTCTGTTACGGGAGTACCAAAACATGCTCCGACAATAGGTTGTTGCGAAGCGTTCATGAAATCTGCTGTCGCCTTACTAAGGTCGGCACAAAAACCTTCATGGAATGTTGTTCTATCAAAAAATACAACTCCTTTTGGATCAGCTGTAACACGCATTGAAGGTGCTTTTGGTTGAGTAACCGACCATTGATTTGCGGTTTCACCTTTATCTGGCTCAAAAGCGGCTACATAGACCAATGCGACAACTTTAGGATCTACACCTGCCTGGGTAATTACTACACCGGCCCATGAATGGCCCACCAGTATCACCGGTCCATCCTGTTGATCAAGTATCCTTTTAGTTGCTTCAACATCATCGTCTAATGAGGTCAGCGGATTTTGAACAATAGTTACATGATACCCTTTGTTTTTAAGTATGGTGTAAACGCCTTTCCATCCGGAACCATCTGCAAAGGCACCATGCACGATCACTATGTTTTTTACAGGAGGAGTTTGCGCTGCCACCGGACTAACCCGCATAAGCAAGCTGCTGAAAATTAGGAGTGCTGCGATTAAATACTTATTTAACGAGCTGTTTTTAACTGATACAATTTTCATTTTTTTTATTTTACTATAAATTGATAATAGAACCGATATTTAAAAAAGGGAAACCGGTATTAAATCCCCATCATTATTGGTAAGAAACACTTAGAGTAACAGGCACACTTAGCGCTCTGGATACAATACAATTCGCTTTAGCCCCTTCTGCGATTTGCTGAAAAACTTCGGCGGATACACCGTCGATCAGTGATGCTTTCAAATCCAAATGAATGCCCGTGATCTTAAGGTTAGCCATATCTAAATCTATAATGGCTTCGGTGTTCAAGTCGTTGGCTAAAAAGCCCGCGCGCTCGAGGGTTGCACTTACTGACATGGTAAAACAGCCTGCGTGTGCCGCGGCTATCAATTCTTCGGGATTGGTACCGATACCCGATTCGAATCGCGTTTTAAACGAATAGGGCGTTTGGTTAAGGACGGTACTTTGGGAGGATATTTCTCCTTTACCTTCTTTAAGGTTACCATTCCAATGGGCATTTGCTGTACGTTTCATATTGTTTGTTTTTATGTTGTTAAAAATTATACAACAAAGTACCGCAGGAAAATTCAGGTGGCTGTGTGACCTATATCACATTTGGCGGAAGACAATATTTATGTGATGTAGGTCACTTTTCGGGTGTGGTAAGTACCTTGATAATTAGCGTTAAACAAACGTAAATGCACACCTTTTTTAGGATTAAAAATTAATCTACATTAGCTTAGTGTCATTGGTCGCCAATAATCATCACGATGCGGGGCGGCGGTCGTCGTCAAATAAAAAATAAATGAAAGAAAGAATAAATTCTATCGACATTGTACGCGGCCTCATTATGATCATCATGACCCTGGACCATTCCCGGGATTTCCTGCATTACCCGGGACCATCGCCGCTTAACATGCAGACTACAACGGTGATCTTATTTTTCACGCGCTGGATTACCCATTTTTGCGCACCGACCTTTGTATTTTTAAGTGGTGTATCAGTGTACCTTGCAGGCCAAAAACGATCGAAAAAAGAACTGTCTATGTTCCTGTTAAAAAGGGGGCTCTGGCTGATTCTCTCCGATGTTCTGATCATCAGTTTGCTGTTTACTTTTGACCTGCAATATCACATACTTGTGCTGGAGGTACTAACGGCGATAGGGTTTGGCATGATCATTCTCGCATTACTAATCCGTGTACCCTTGTCCATAATCGCAGCAATTGCGTTGATCATCATTTTTGGTCATAATATTCTCGATTATTTACCGCTGCCATCGAATGACTTTAGCGGAAGTTTAATTACGTTTTTTTTTACGGCGGTTGCTGCAACAATACCCCTTGGAGCTAACCGGATGATTGTTGAACTATACGCACTTATTCCATGGAGCGGCGCTATTCTTCTTGGTTATGTTTTTGGCGCCTTGTATAAGACCGTTTTCAATGCTGAAAAACGGCAAAAGATATTAATGTTGTCGGGACTTTCTTTTATCGGGGTGTTTATTGGATTAAGGCTGATCAACCATTACGGTGACCCTGCTCCCTGGACTATTCAGCGAAATATGGCACATACTATATTGTCTTTTCTAAATGCCACTAAACAGCCACCTTCATTGATTTTCTTTTCAATGACACTCGGGCCGGTGATGATCTTATTATCATTAGTTGAAAAGATCAGCAACCGGTTCACCGCTATTTGCGAGGTGTATGGGAATGTGCCTTATTTTTATTTTATCGTGCATTTGTGCCTGCTTAGGCTGATTAATATTGTTCTGATACTCGTGGAAGGAATTCCGATGAAGTGCCCCGGGTCGCCCCTGGTGTGGCAGGCGCCTGGCTTTGGCCATCCCTTATGGGCGGTATACTTATTTTGGATAGCAGTAGTAACTTTGCTCTATTATCCTTGTAGATGGTACGGCAATTACAAACGAACACATGAACAATGGTGGCTGTCATTTGTATAATGATCATGTTGGCGAAAGTCCATTCATCTTTGTAAGAGTTCCAGCATTGCTTCAATGGTTGTCTGATGAACTAAGTGGTTCGACTTTAGTCCTGCTCGTAACGCATTTAAGTCAAATCCCTTAAATCGAAAGATTTCAGGCTTTTTTGTTTTATGCATATTTAGTAGGTTAGCGTTGCATTCGTAAGACCAAACAGGTAACGATACACGCCTTTTACTGTTATAAACTTTATTTCGGAGGCCTTGAATAGCGAAAATACATCAATCCAAAAGTTAATAAAGTATTTTAACAACTACTTTCCGCTTAGCAACGAAGAGCAAGGCGAAATTCAACGTCTGTTCACCGAACGTAGGGTTAAACGCCGCCAATTTATTTTGCAGCAGGGCGATGTTTGCCGTCATTTCACATTTGTTGTTTCAGGCTGCTTTAAAATGTATGCTGTAGATAAAAGCGGCAAAGAGCACAATATTCAGTTTGCAGCAGAAAATGACTGGATTACAGAGTTAAGCAGTTTCTATTCAGAAAAGCCGAGCCAACTCTACATAGAGGCAGTTGAATCTTCCCTGGTTCTCCAAATCAAACATCCTGACTTGTTACACCTTTATACCAACCATCACAAATTCGACCACAACTTCAGAGTGATCATTGAACAAAAATTTATAGAACTACAAAACAGGGTACTTCAACATATCAGTTTAACCGGAGAAGAGAGTTATTTGCTTTTTTTAGAGCTATTCCCAAATCTCTCAAAAAGGCTGCCCAATACAGAGATTGCCTCTTACCTTGGCATAACTCCCGAATTCCTGAGCAAAATACGCAAAGGGCTTATCCATCGGCGCTAATCTTAAACTAGTTTAAGTGTATTTCTTAAAGTTGTTTATTGGCGCATTTCCCATTTACATTGCATTTTTGCTTCCAATAAATGAATGAAGATGAAAGCTGCAGTTTTAAATATGCCTGGCGGCCCCGGGAATTTAAATATTGAAGAAAGGCCTTTGCCGGGGGCTGAACAAGGGCAAGTCGTGGTGAAAGTAAAAGCTTTAGGCCTGAACAGGTCGGAATTGATGACGCGTAAAGGGTTATCCCCAAATGTCAAATTTCCAAGGGTGCTGGGGATTGAATGTGTGGGAGAAGTTGAAGATGATCCCAGCGGAGAATTGAAGGCAGGTCAAAAAGTAGCTGCATTTATGGGCGGTATGGGAAGGGATTTTGACGGCAGCTATGCTGAATATGTTGTACTTCCAAAGTCTATCATCTATCCTTTTGACAGTAAGCTATCCTGGGAGCAACTCGGAGCAATCCCCGAAATGTTTCAAACCGTTTATGGCTCGTTGCATCTTGCGTTAAAAATTCAAAGGGATGAAATCCTGTTGATTAGGGGCGGCGCCTCGTCTATCGGAATGTTAGCTACCCAACTTGCTAAATTGAGCGGTCTTAAAGTTATCGCTACAACCAGAAATCCCGATAAGGAACAGCTATTGTTAAAAAACGGCGCTGATTTTGTTGTGATTGACGACGGCAACCTATCTGCCAGTATCAAAAATATGTTTCCTGATGGCGTAAACAAAGTACTTGAACTTGTTGGCGCACCCACTTTGAAAGATTCTCTGGAATGCACTGCCGGTGGTGGCGCTGTTTGCATGACCGGTATGCTATCTGAACAATGGGCTATTGCCGATTTTGCACCGATGGAATACATACCTGCCACAGTAAATTTAACCACTTACGATAGCGGACAAATTAGAGTAGACCTCCCGAGTTTTCAACAATTTATCCAAAACGTTGAATCCGGGTTAATCAAACTCAGTATCGGGCGAACATTTCGATTGGACGAGATTGTTGCCGCCCATCAATTAATGGAGAGTAATTCAGCAGGTGGTAAGATTGTAGTTTTACCATAAAATGTCTTAAATGATTTAAATCCTCCAAAAAGTTCGAGAGCTGACCTGTTCCATATACCCTGAAAACAAAAATTTTCATTGCATTTTCCAGTGAATTAAAGCACATGGGCCCGGGAATTGTTGCCTGACCGAACGGGATTAAGGAACCGGACTACATCAAGAATAAAATAAAGAGGATATATTTTTTGCACCACAAATTATTTGATTTTCTTAACTTTACAGTATGGACGATCAGTATGTTTCCAGTGCGTATGATTTCAATACCGGAGAATTAAAACTGAAAGGGTTTAAGGTCTACGAAATTGAAACCGCGGTTAATCCAGTTCCAAAATACAGCCGGAGAGATTTTTATAAGATATGCCTGGTTAATGGCCATAGCCTTATCCATTATGCAGACAAAAGTATAGATGTGAATGGCGCATTTTTATTCTTCGGTAATCCGCATATCCCTTATTCTTCGGAATTGATCGAACCAAAGCAATATGGCTATGCGTGCCTGTTTACCGAGGAGTTTCTAAAAACCCATGACCGCTCTGAAAGTTTCCAGGAATCACCTTTGTTTAAAATCGGCAGCACACCTGTTTTCATGCTGGATGATGAACAAAAGGCCTTTATTACTACCATCTTTCAAAAGATGCTATCGGAACAAGGTACGGATTACGCCTTTAAGAATGACCTGATCCGCAACTACATTAACCTTGTCATCCACGAAGCATTGAAAATGCAGCCTTCGGATAATTTCCTCAAACACCAAAATGCTTCGTCCCGGATCACTTCTCTTTTTCTGGACCTTTTAGAAAGGCAATTTCCGATTGAAAGCATGCAGACACCGCTTCGGTTAAAAACTGCTCAGGACTTTGCACATCGCTTATCTGTCCATGTTAATCATCTTAATCGCTCGGTTAAAGAGATAACCGGCAAGCCTACCAGCAGACATATCGCTGAAAGGATCACGGGTGAAGCAAAAGCATTGCTGCAGCATACGGATTGGAGCGTTGCCGATATTGCTTATGGGCTTGGTTTTGAATATCCTACCTACTTCAATAATTACTTTAAACGAATGACAGGGGCTATTCCAAAGTCGTTACGCGCATGATTCTTTGAAAATATGTTTTGTATTTTTGTTTAAGTTTTGACAATAAAGGAAATTAAAAATGGGAATTAAAAAAAATGGGTTGTTGCTAATTCTTAGCTTATTTATGTCGACACTAATTTTACGCGAAAACGCCTCTGCCCAGGATAAAAACCTGGTTGTGCGGGTGGCAAGACTCCAGATCGACCCTGCTCAGCTGGAAAGTTATAAAGCTGCGCTTAAGGAGGAAATCGAAGCTTCCATCCACATCGAGCCAGGAGTTTTAAACTTATATGCAGTAGCTGAAAAAGATAATCC
>JANYAB010000279.1 GCA_025355225.1 Bacteroidota bacterium | reverse complement strand
AATCACTTCCATTTTTTTTAACTTTTTTTAAATTGTTAATTAATATTATTAACACTGAATTTTATTTAATTTAGGCTTCATTTAGATAGGTGCTTTTCTGCCGGCCATAGTATCCTTCTATCTAATATGATTGTTTATATTTATGAAGAACAGTTTATTAGTATTTGTAATTCTACTTTTATCTTTCCGGGGATATAGCCAATGTACTTTAAGCGTAAATCTTTCATCATCGAGCGCGGCAATTTGCTCCGGTACAGCTGTAATTTTAACGGCCAGTCCCTCCGGTGGCACAGGCCCTTTTAACTATACATGGAATACAGGGGAAATCACCCCATCTATAAGTGTAAACAAGGCTGGAACCTATACAGTTTTTGTAAGTGATAAAACTCCGGGCTGCCCGCAGGTCACGCAAAGTATCACAATTACAAGTTCGCCTATTCCCAGTGCACCTACGGTAACTGATGTAGTTGTTTGTCTTAATAATTCTGCCACGCTTACTGCGACGGCACCTGGAGGTGTTTATCAATGGTACGATGCACTTACAGGAGGTAATTTCTTGGCAAGCGGAGCAACTTATACAACCCAACCTATAACAACTGCGACCACATTTTACGTTCAGGCAACTGTTAACGGTTGCACGAGTTCACGAAGTGCTGTTAATGTTACTATTGCCGGTAGCCCCCTGACTGCAGGCGCAACTGTATGTTCCGGTAATACTGCAACACTGGCGGCTGCCGGAGCTGATACCTATGCATGGTATGCTTCAGCGGCAGGGGGAAATGTATTAAGTACCAACGCCAGTTTTATAACCCCCGCATTGTTAAATACAACAACTTATTACGTAGTTGGAACAACTAAAGGCTGTGTCAGCGCCCCAATTCCCGTAACTGCGATCGTGACACCCCCCCCGCCGCCGCCCGCGGCTGCAAATGTTACCATTTGCTCCGGATCCATTGCGAGTTTGCACGCTACTGCGCCCGGAGGGGGGGTGTTTGATTGGTTCACTGTTCCAACGGGCGGTACATCTTTAATTTCAAGTCCGGATTTTACTACCCCTCCATTAGTAACTACAACAACTTATTATGTTCAGGTCACTAGCGGTTGCGTAAGTACGCGAACACCTGTTACTGTTACTGTAAACCAAATTCCACAGGCACCTACGGTTCAGGGCGTTACTATATGTGCCGGAACGAGCGCGGCATTGACTCCTACCGCGCCAGGTGGGATATACCAATGGTATGACACTGGTGGAAATTTCCTGATAACAGCAACTACCTTTAATACCCCCATCCTTAACAATTCGACTACTTATTTTGTGCAAACAACCAGTGGCGGATGCACCAGCGCCCGTACTCCGGTAACGGTAACAATAATTCCGCCGCCACCTGCTCCGACCGCGCCCGGAGTGATTACCTGTTCAGGAACTTCCGCTACTTTAACACCAACCGGTCCTGGGGGAGTTTACCAGTGGTATGACGCGGGAGGCAATTTATTGGCTACCGGCGCAAGTTATACAACACCTCCTTTGGTGGCGAATACAACATACTTTGTGCAAACAACTATAGCCGGGTGTGTAAGTGCCAAAACACCGGTTACAGTGACTGTGCTCGCGTTGCCACAGGCCCCAACTGCACCAAATGCTACTGTTTGCTCCGGCAGCTCTGCCATACTTACGGCCACCGGCGCAGTTGGTGGTAATTACCAATGGTATGATAGTGCAACAGGCGGTAATTATTTATCATCGGGGCAGGTTTATGTTACGCCAGTGTTATTGACAACCACAATTTTTTATTTGCAAACCACAAGTAATATAGGATGTTCAAGTACAAGGACGCCGGTAACTGTAACTGTAAACCCTATACCTGTATCACCAACGGTAAACGGCGCGAATATTTGCCCTGGAACCTCGACAATTTTGACTACTAACCCTGCCGTGGCGACAACTGACTGGTACAACGCAGCAGTCGGAGGCAATTTATTGCACACCGGCAGTAGTTACACCACTCCACCCTTATTTGTAAATACCACTTACTATGTACAAACAACTAGTGGTGGATGCACCAGTCCCCGTACTCCTGTAACCGTAACTTTAATTGCTATACCTACCCCCCAATTTCAATACCCGTCCGGGACTATCTGTACTTCGGCAGCAAATCCAACACCCGTTATTAATAATCCTTCCGGAGGCATATTCAGTGCTTTGCCTGCAGGGTTGGTTTTTGTAAACAATAACACAGGTCAGATTAATGTTGCTGCGAGTTTACCTGGAAGTTATGTAATTTCATTTGCCGGTAATGGTGCCTGTCCTACTACCACAAGTGCCGCGATTACTTTAGCTTCAACCCCTAACGCCCAGTTCTCTTATGCCGGACCATTTTGTCAGGGCGGCGTCAACCCTTTTCCCGTTTTTCCGGTGGGTGCAAGTGGCGGAGTTTTCACTGCTACGCCCGGAGGATTGAGTTTCATCAATACCAGTACCGGAGAGATCAATTTAGGTGCAAGTTTGGCGGGAACATACACTGTTACTAATACTATTGCTGCAAGCGGCATCTGTCCGGCGAGTGTGGCTACCGCAACAGTAATTATCGATCCAATTGTTATCCTTAACGCAGGGCCGAACCAAACAGTACCATCCGGAACTCCGGTTCAATTGGCTGGGAGTATTACTGGTGGCGCTTCGACCGGGACATGGTCCGGTGGGGCAGGTGCCTTTTCAAATCCAGCTCTTACCAACGCCATTTATACTCCTGCACCCGGCGAAAAGGTGGTGACACTTACTTTGGCATCTACCGACCCGCCGGGACCCTGCGGGCCGATATCTCGTACGGTTACCATCACCATCAACACTATACCAACAGCGCCGACAGCCTCCGGGGCGTCTGTTTGCGCGGGTAATACGGCAGCCTTATCAGCTACAAGTCCTGGCGGGCTGTACCAATGGTGGGACGCACCGACAGGAGGTAACCTATTGACAACGGGGCCTACTTATATTACCCCACCCATTGCAGCTACCACAACTTATTATGTGCAAACAACGGTTGGTGGTATCACAAGCCCACGGACTGCTGTAACTGTAACAGTTAGCGCCACGCCAGTTGCGCCCTTAGCCCAGGGATTAACCATTTGCATGGGAAGTACCGGAACGCTTACAGCCAGTGGGTCGGCGGGTAGTTATGAGTGGTACGATTCAGCAGTTGGCGGTAGCCTGTTATCTGTTACAAATACCTACACAACCCCCGTTTTAATAGCAAATGCCGCTTATTATGTACAGACAACGGTTAACGGTTGTTCAAGTTCCAGAACTCAGGTAAATGTACTGGTAAACCCCATACCTGGCATAACAAGCGCAGGAGCGGGCAGCGTTTGCAGCGGAAATGCGCTAAATTATACTATTACATCTGGTACACCAGGCACTTCCTTTACCTGGAGTCGTGCCTTGGTAGCCGGAATCAGTAATCCGGCGGTAGCTAACCAGCCATCAGCAACTATTACTGAGACATTGATTAATACTGGCAATATTCCGATAAATGTCACCTATGTTATTATGGCAGCAGCTAATAATTGCACCAGTCAGCCATTTAATTATGTCGTTACGGTTAATCCTGTGCCCCGGGTCACCAGTAATGCCTCTTCGACCGTATGTAATGGAACTCCTGTTAATTATACTATTACATTTAACACGCCAGGAATTGGTTTCACATGGAGCCGGGCAGTGGTGGCTGGAATAACTAACCAGGCAGTGGCTGGGCAAACCGCCCCCACGATACAGGAAGTTTTAGCTAACACCACCAATGCGCCAATTGACGTTACTTATGTTTTTAACTACACTTCGGGTAATTGCCCCGGAACAGCATTTAACTATGTGGTTACGGTAAATCCTTCAGTTGTGATAAACGTCGTGGCGACTGGGGTAGTTTGCAGCGGTACAGCTCAGAACTATGTTATCACATCAAATATACCTTCAGCAACATATACCTGGAGCCGCCCGGCCGTAGCGAATATAAGTAATCCGGCAGTAGCAGGTCAGACGTCAGGAACGATAAATGAAACGTTAATTAACACCAGTACAAAGCCCGTTTTATCAACCTACACAATAGTCCCGACAGCATTTGGTTGCACAGGTTTGGCCTCTTTGCACCAGGTTGCTGTGTATCCGCAACCGCCGTTACCGTTAGCCAATGGAAATTCACCAATTTGCGTAGGTGATATCATTCAATTGCAAACACCCACAATTCCAAACGCTACTTATTTGTGGACCGGACCAAATGGGTTTAGTTCTACAGCGCAGAATACAAATATAGCGAATGCCACTGTGGCTAATGCTGGAACTTATAATTTGTACACGATAGTTAATGGCTGCAGCAGCGTTGCGGCTCCCGTTCAAATGGTGGTAAATATACCGGCAAAGGCAATAGCGGGACCGGATCAGGCTGTATGCGTCAGTACCAACGCAGTAACGTTGGCTGGCAGCGTCACCGGCGGTACTACAACCGGCGTATGGACGACCGCCGGAACAGGGTCGTTTTCGCCTTCAAGCAACCAATTAAATGCACAGTATATGCCGTCAGCGCAGGATAAAACAGCCGGCTCTGTAACACTTACCTTAACATCTACAAGTAAAGATAATTGCGCCATATCCACGTCAAACATGACGATAAGGTTTCAAAAGGTTGCAGGAGAAATTGCCGGCCCAAACCAGAGTATTTGTTCGCAGGATGCCGCTAAATTAAACGGACAAGTGCTTATTCCCGGCGGAGGTGTTTGGAGCACTTCGGGCACAGGAATTTTTAGCCCCTCCGCTGGTCAGCTAAATGCCTCTTATATACCGAGTGCTGCCGACACCCAGAGCGGCTCTGTAACACTCACGTTAACTGCTAACGCCCCCGGTCAATGCTATATTCCAACAGATGCCCTGACCGTTACATTTATTCCTCCGCCAACCGTGAACGCTGGCGGTGTACGGTACGTATTAAAAGGGAAAACCATTACTTTGAATCCTACCGTCAGCGACAATAATGTCCAATATTTATGGACCCCCAATGTTAATATTAATAATAACACCTATAAGAATCCAACGATTACGGGTAATGTTGATATCATTTATACACTAACAGTAATCGATAGCCGGGGGTGTGTAAGTTCAGATCAAACTTCAATAGTTGTAACACCTCAAATAGATGTACCCAATACTTTTACGCCAAACGGCGATGGCATCAATGATCAATGGAATATCTTAGGACTTGTAGCCTACCAGGAAGCCACCGTAGACGTGTTTGATCGATACGGGCAAAAAGTATTTCACTCTGTTGGTTACGGAAAACCGTGGGACGGTACTTATAGCGGTAAACAAGTGCCATTCGGTACCTATTATTATATCATCGACACCAAACTTAATGGCCAGATCGTTTCGGGCTATATTACCGTGGTTAGGTAAGTGCTAATATTTCATCCAATCTAAAAATATATAAAGATTTCCAGGCAGTAACCAGGTTTATGGGCGAAAAATAAACCCTATATAAACAAGTAAAGCCCCTGATGGGCAGGGGCCTTTACTAACCAATTATAAACCTAAATTATGAGAAGACTTTGTTAAAAACTTATGGTGTAAAAGTAACACTATAAATTGAACTGTATAAAATACATTTGTAATTTTTTTGTCAATATTTCATCATAACGCAGTTAACATTAAATTTACACTAAGAAAACAGACTAAAAAGTACTAATTGTAGTTAATTTGAATGTTTAATAGTTACTAATTCATATTGACGATGTAAAAGTAAAGAAAAAATCATAAAAGCAACAAATTTTTCAATAAAATTATAAAAAAGATGAAAATTCTATTTTAAAATAAGATAAATATTGCATTTTTAATTTATTTGAGCCTTTTTATCCTCAATATAACTTAATTTAAGTTCTTTATTAAGGATTTTTTTCAGTTTTTGATAGATATATAAAATATTATGGGCGTATTTGGATATTTTTTTGAATCAGATATTAAAATCCGGGAAAGTGATTGGATCAGGTGCGCCCTGAAAATGGAGAATCGCAGGCTTTAGACTTTTCTTCAAGTGAATTTGATCCATGTGCACTATTTCGGCGAGAGATCATTCGATATATTACTTTAAAAAAACATCTTTCTCCAAATCCTTTATCATTTTTGCCAAAATTGTCTGCATTTCTTTATGATAGCTGTTAACGCCCCAACGCATCCTCAACTAACCAATTCTACTTTATGGGTTATGACTATTGCCACAGGCCTGGTGGTAGCCAACTTATATTATAATCAGCCTTTATTGAGTGATATTGCGCGAACCTTCCATGTTAGCAATGCAAGGGTTGGACAAGTAGCCATGCTTACACAATTAGGCTACGCAACGGGGATGCTTTTTATTGCGCCACTTGCGGATATGCTGCGTCGTAAACGGCTGATAATGGTCTGCCTGGCATTGGTAGTGATATCTTTATTGCTCACTGCAATTGCCCCTAACATTAATCTTTTAGTATTAGCGAGCTTTTTTGTAGGCATATTTTCATTAATTCCGCAGTTACTGGTGCCTATGGCGGCCCATTTGGCAAAGCCTGCGGAGCGCGGCCGGAAGATTGGTTTTGTAATGAGCGGGCTTTTATTGGGGATATTGCTTTCCCGCACTATTAGCGGAATAATAGGGGCTCATTTCGGGTGGCGGTCCATGTTTTTCATAGCGGCAGGCGTAATGGTAATTATATGGACATTGCTATTTTTTTTACTGCCCGAGGTGGAGCCTGAGTATAATGGCAGTTATAAAAGTTTAATGACGTCGCTGGTATCCCTTGTTAAAAAGGAACCCGCATTAAGGATGGCCTCATTAAGGGGGGCATTGTGCTTTGCCTGTTTCATGGCGTTTTGGACCACTCTGGTATTTTTATTAAAGAAAAATTTTAATGAGGGTAGTGATGTCGCCGGCTTGTTCGGCCTGGTGGGGGCATTTGGAGCTATCGCTGCCGGCTTAATGGGTCGGTTAAGCGACAAAATGAACGCTTACAAACTTTCCACCTTTACGTTGTTGCTGATAATTTTTTCCTTTATAGTTTTTATTTTTTCGGGCAACAGTATAGCGGGACTGATAATCGGTGTAATTCTGCTGGACATGGGGGTACAGGCAACCCATATTTCTAACCAGACAATTATTTATGCATTAAAACCCGAAGCACGAAATCGGATCAATACCGTGTATATGGTAACATATTTTATAGGCGGGAGCATTGGCACCTGGTTAGCCAGCCTGGCCTGGACCTATTATCAATGGAGCGGCGTATGTGTAATTGGTATTGCCCTTTCTTTAGCGGCTACTATAATTCACCTGCTTAATCAAAAAAATATACAAAAAAGGCCAGAAGGTGTATAGATTACTGAAATTCTTTGCAATAGACACCAAGCTGTTTTGTACGGATATAACCTGATACCGTTTTTCGAAATGGTATAAAAAAGCCTTCCTCTTTTTCTCAGTTGAATTCGCCAGTGGTTTTCTAAAAAAAACAATATTTTTTGAGTCAAATAAAAATTTTGGCACTGAATTGGGGTAACAGTTACCAGATATAACTGATATGGTAGTTATAAAGAAGAAAAAGATAACGGAAAAGGAAGAGCAGGAATGGGAAGATCCAATGGACCCGGAAAAGCCTTCAGATGCCCGTGACAAGGAACAAATTGAGCGTCAATACAAAGAGGCGAAGCGAAGAAAGGATAATCTTACGGAAAAAGACCATATTGACAGAAAACCTATTCAAGAATAAATACGTATTATAGTATATAACCTTAAAAATAATATTGTATAACCTTAAAAGCAATTTATGAAAACGTATAAAAAAAACTCAACAAACAAATTAGTAGCACGTTTTGACAGCGAATTGAAAACTATTTTAATTAGTGACCTTAACAATGTCAAGAGTGTCAAAAGTCAATTTATACATAGCAACAACCAGGTTCGTTTGCAAGTTAGCTTGTAAATTACCTGATCATTATATATACATCTACCTATTAAATTCTTCTGAAAACAAAATGAAACAATAAAGCTCTTCATTCGGAGGGCTTTATTGTTGGGTAGCATATTTGATAATTAACCCTGCAGTTTTAACCGATGCGCCGGGCTTCCCCATTTTTTCGTGGAGAATATGGTAATTACTTAGCATTTTGTTGCGATATTCTATATTATTTAAGATAAGCTCCAGCTCTTCTTTAATTTTTTGAGGATTACAATCCTGTTGGATCAATTCTTTTACAACAGTATCGTCCATAATTAAATTGACCAGCGATATAAACCTGATCTTAATTAAGGCCCTGGCAATTGAAATGCTAATATTGTTCCCCTTATAAACTACTACCTGGGGCACATTAAATAAAGCTGTTTCCAACGTGGCTGTGCCGGATGCAACAATAGCAGCCCGTGCATTGTTCAGCAGATCATAAGTAGCGTTGAACAACAGTTTAATTCCGGTTCCCTTTAAGTATTGATCGTAATAGGTATGGTCAAACGATGGTGCGCCGGCCACAATAAATTGATCTTCAGACCAATTTTTAGCAACAGCAACCATATCCGGCAGCAGTCGGCTGATCTCCTGTTTACGGCTGCCTGGTAAAAGGGCTATTATTCTTTTATTGGAAAGTTGATGTTTTTTATAAAAGTCTTTATCAGGTTCAAATGCAGTTACCGAATCGAGCAGGGGATTGCCTACGTAGTCAACCTGCATGCCCCAGCGCTTATAAAAATCTACCTCGAAAGGTAAAATACAGAACAGATGATCAATTATGCGTTTTATTTTGATAACCCGCTTCTGGTTCCAGGCCCATACTTTAGGCGAAATATAGTAGCAAACCAATATGCCTTTTGCTTTGGCAAATTCGGCTATCTTTAAATTAAATCCAGGGAAATCGATCAGTACAAGCACATCGGGCTGCCAGGAGGTTATATCATTTTTGCAAGCCTTGAGGTTTTTCAAGATGGTGCGCAAATTAATAATCACCTCGGCAAAACCCATAAAAGCCATATCCGCGTAATGCTTAACCAACTCTCCTCCTTCGGCAAGCATCAGGTCGCCCCCAAAAAAACGAAACTCAGCCTGCGGGTCCTGTTGTTTTAAAGCTTTCATTAAATTGGCCCCATGCAGGTCGCCGGAGGCCTCACCGGCTACCAGGTAGTATTTCATAGCCGTTAAATATTAAACTTCCAGTTGTTTATTAGTGGGATGGCATGATGCGCTGTCATATCAAATTGCACAGGTACTACCGAAACATAATGATTATCCAGAGCCCAAACATCGGTTTCCTCACCGCTATCATTTAATTGAAATACACCGGTCAGCCAGTAATAGGGTCTTTTTTGCGGGTCCATACGCTCATCAAATTCCTCGGCCCATTTGGCATTAGCCTGTCGACATATTTTTATGCCATTGATGCGAGGCGTGTTTGGAAAATTTACATTGAGCAGGGTTGCAGCGGGCAAGCCGTTTTGCAAAACCTGCAAGGCTATTTCTCTCACATATTTTAAGCAATGACTAAAATCAGCCTGCAAAGTGTGATTGTCCAATGAAAAACCGATCGACGGAATACTCTCTATGGCGCCCTCAACCGCGGCGGACATCGTGCCCGAATAAAGAATATTTATGGAATTATTTAAACCATGATTGATACCCGAAACACATAGATCAGGTTTTTTACCTTTGAAAATTTTGTTAACAGCGAGTTTTACACAATCAACAGGTGTTCCCGAGCAACTGTAGCTTTCAATACCTTCATAAATTTCAACCCTGTCTAACCGCAAAGGACTACCTATGGTTATCGCGTGCCCCATGCCCGATTGCGGGCTGTCGGGGGCTACTACCACGACGTTGCCCAGTTCCTTCATAACATCCATTAACGCTTTGATTCCGGGGGCGGTAATTCCATCGTCATTGACAACAAGAATAGTAGGTTTGGAACTTTTCATCTGGCGCAAAATTAGTCATAATTGGCTTATGCTTTCTTTCAAAAAAGAAATGAAGTATTGGTTTGAATATGGTGCTAAATTATTTTCTTTACTCCCGGAATTTGCACAATTATTGATCCTAATAAAAAGCTGCCGACAACTGCCAATGGCGCTACCACTAAAAGTTTTATCGCCGGGTCAACGGCCCAATTTTGTACTGCAAGTGCCAGGGAAATTAGCACAAGCGGGTGAAAAATGTACACCGCGAAAGTATAGCGCGATAATTTGCTTATACGTGCAGACGGATTATTCCACAACCTCCTTCCGCGGCAAAGCAACGCAACAATAATTGAAAAGCCAATAACCTGTTCCCATACCCCATATAGCAGGGCCTGCCAATGAAGGCCGCCACTCCACCAACTGCCTTGCATGTGCGTTGTCTTTTCAATAATGAAAAAAACAAGGAAAAACAGGAGTAGCCACCCGGCAAATGAACCCAGGCGTTTTCCGGTTGTATCGGAGATCGTATTGAGCCAGTTGTTTTTGGAGGCAATAAGGCCCAATATAAAAAGTGCGATGTATTGAGAAAAATGCCCCAACTGGAAACCGACCGGCTGTAATGACCAGCCAACAGGAAAAATTAGTCTTACCAAAAAACTTATAACCCCCACGCCGGCCGCAAACAAAACTATGGTGAGTGCAGTGGGTGCGGGTAGCGTTTTTGTCGAAGTTGGACGTTTAAATATAATTCGCACTAAAACGTAAATGAGCGTAAACAGCAGCAGCGCGGCTACGAACCATAATACACCAAAATCGATCCAATGATGATAGCCGGACATGTAGCCGATAAAAGAGCTGTGCCTTCCATAACCATAATGTTCAACGGTGTAATTTAATACGGGAGATAAAACCAGGGAATAAAATACCAGGGGCAAACCCAGTCTTAATAAACGATCGGCAACAAATTTCCCGGGTCCTTTTTTATCGTAGGATGGCCCTATGAAATAAGAGGATATAAAGAAGAAAAACCCCATAAAAAACGACTGGTTTACGCTAACAAACATGATCATAGGGCCGAGCGCGCCAGCGAGTTTTGTTTTTTGCACAAAATACCATCCACCTGTTGCTCCATAAGTAATAAAAGAATGATGCAGAACCACCAAAACAGTAAGTATTACTTTAAGCCGATCGATATAAGTGATCTTGGTTTTGGGTTTTTCGGCAATGAGCGCTGACGCTGAGGTTTGGGTCGACATAATTTTGATGAGGTTACCAAATACAGATAAACAGATACCAATATAGTTATAATGTTGCACCAATAAAAAAGCCCCGCTTTAACGGGGCCTCAATGCTCTTATAAACTATTTATCCACTTCACCAGTTCATCCCGGTCCTTGCCGGTTTTTTTCTGTAGTTTGCCTAACAGTTCATAGTCTTTTCCTTCCTCGTGCACCAGGTCGTCATCGGTGAGGTCGCCGTAGGCTTGTTTTATTTTGCCCTTCAGCTCGTTCCAGCTGCCTTTTATTTGTAATTTATCCATGATGTTTTTTGTTTAGATGTTATTTTGTAATAACATCCGGAAGCATCATTTGGTTTTTTGGAATTAGAGTCAAGTACCAAGATTTTTCGTTTGTCTTGATTCCTGACTCTGGTTTCTTGATTCTTTAAAGAGCGCCCGCTTTAATCTCCTCCACAATAGCAGGATCAAGCAAGGTGGTAGTATCCCCTAAATTTGCTGTGTCG
>JANYAB010000230.1 GCA_025355225.1 Bacteroidota bacterium | reverse complement strand
CTTCTTTTTGTCCATTTTGTTTACTTTAATGTGTAAACCTATTTCAGGACAAGACATGACACTTCGACGTTCGAAATTCAAAATTCGGTGTTCGATATTATTTTTAAATATTCCCAGCCAGCCAATCACCCACTTCACTCGTCTTATAAGCCTTATTCTTCCCCGCCAGATCTTCCGTCACAATCCCCTCAGCCAATGATTTATTAACCACCGACCTGATCAGCTCCGCTTCTTCCTTCAATCCAAAAGCATCTTCAAACATCATAGCAGCAGACAACACCGTTGCCAACGGATTGGCAATATCTTTCCCGGCAGCCTGCGGGTACGACCCATGGATAGGTTCAAACAGCGAAGTATGTATGCCGATAGAAGCGGACGGCATCAGGCCCATGGAACCTGAAATTACCGAGGCCTCGTCGGTTAAAATATCGCCAAAAAGATTTTCTGTGATCAGCACATCATAGGTATTTGGCCACTGTACCAGGCGCATCGCCACGGCATCAACAAACTCATAGCTTACGGTAACTTCGGGGAAATCCTTTTCCATATCCTGCACAGTTTCCCGCCAAAGGCGCGAGGTTTCCAATACATTGGCTTTATCAACACAGCAAAGTCTTTTACTGCGCGCCATCGCCATTTCGAAACCTAATTTTGCCAGGCGCTGAATCTCGGCGCGGGTATAGGTGCAGGTATCAAAAGCAGTGTTTCCATCGTCCAGTCTGCCACGCGCACCGAAATAAATACCGCCGGTCAGCTCGCGCAGAATAATAAGGTCTGTACCCTCAATGCGCTCTCTTTTTAACGGTGAATTATCAATTAACGACGGGAAGGTAAACGTTGGACGGATGTTGGCAAACAGCCCCAGTTTTTTGCGCATTTTCAGCAGCCCCTGCTCCGGACGAACGGTAGCTTTCGGATCATTATCATAACGGGGATGACCAATGGCGCCAAACAAAACCGCATCGGCTTTCATGCAGATCTCGTGTGTTTCGTCCGGGTAGGGTTCGCCAACGGCATCTATGGCACAAGCGCCGGTTAAGGCCGCCGTCCAGGTGATATCGTGATTGAATTTTTTTGCGATTGCATCAGATACTTTAACTGCCTGGTCGATAACCTCGGGCCCAATTCCATCTCCTGCTAAAAGTGCGATATTCAGTTTCATTTGTGTTGATTATAGTTTTGTATTTGTGCAAATACTTCTCTGCGTTCCTCTGTGAAAATCTCTGCGTCCTTTGTGGTTATTATTTTTACCACAGGGATGCACAAAGAAAGGCACAAAGTTCACAGAGGCAAAGTATTATTTTTCTCTTATTTTCTAAATTATGTTCAGCATTTTCTGTGTGGCCTTGATGGCGCAAACAGTCTGGTCTGAATCCAGTCCCCTGGTTATAAACTTTTTCTTATCCTTCTCCCAGGTAATTATCGTTTCGCACAAAGCGTCGGAACTGCTGCCCGGCGCTATCCGCACGGCATAATCGATCAGCTTGGGCAAACACCGTTCTTTCTTTGCATAAACCATTGCCAACGCATTCATAAATGCATCAAACTGACCATCACCCTGCGCATTTTCTTCAAACTTTTCCCCGTCTATTTCTACTGAAATAGTTGCCGACGGACGCAAACCCATCGCATGCATTAATACATACGATTCTACGATAACCTTCTCGCCATAAAGACTGCTATCCAAAACATCCGAAATAATATAGGGCAGGTCTTCTTTGGTCACAGTTTCCTTTTTGTCACCCAACTCGATCACACGCTGGGTAACTTTCTTCAGGTCGGCATCATTTAGTTTCAGGCCGAGTTCCTGCAGGTTTTTTTCGATATTGGCTTTGCCGGAGGTTTTTCCCAATGCATATTCCCGCTTACGTCCGAATCGCTCGGGAAGCAAATCGTTAAAATATAAATTGTTCTTGTTGTCCCCGTCGGCATGTATTCCTGCGGTTTGGGTAAACACATTGTCGCCAACAATCGGCTTATTCGAAGGGATCCTTACCCCCGAAAATGTCTCGACCAGCTTGCTCACCTTATAAATTGAACACTCCTTGATCCCAATTTCCACTTCAGGAACAAAATCATGAATAACAGCTACTGCGCTGGCCATTGCGGCATTCCCTGCGCGTTCGCCCATACCATTTACGGTTAAATGCAAGCCATTTACCCCGGCCCTCACCGCTTCTAAAACATTGGCCGTGCCCAGGTCGTAATCATTGTGCGCATGGAAATCAAAATGGGTATCCGGATACGTGGATCTTATATCTGTTAAAAATTTAAAGGTTTCCAGGGGCGTTAAAATTCCCAGTGTATCGGGCAGCAATATCCTTTTTACCGGTTGTGCCGTCAGAAAATCCAGTAACTGGTAAACATATTCAGGCGAGTTGCGCATGCCATTGCTCCAGTCCTCTAAATAAACGTTGGTTACAATGCCTTTGCTTTGCGCGAGGTCGATAACATGCTTTATTTCCGAAAAGTGTTGTTCGGGAGTTTTTCTAAGCTGATGTGTTAAATGATTTAATGAACCCTTTGTTAAAAGATTCTGCACTTTCGCGCCTGATTTTACCATCCAGTCGATCGAGACGCCATTGTCTACAAACGACAATACTTCTATGCGATCGGCGTACCCATTTGCTTCTGCCCAACTTAAAATTGCCTCAACCGCTTTAAATTCACCCTCAGATACACGTGCGGAAGCAATTTCAATCCTGTCCACATTGAGTTCTTCCAACAATAATTGCGTTATAGTTAGCTTCTCCGAAATGGAAAAAGACACCCCCGATGTTTGTTCTCCATCGCGAAGCGTAGTGTCCATTATTTCTATTTTCCTTCTTTCCATGTACTGGATATCTTTTTGGTTTTATTGGTTGTTTAAGTAAAGAATTAAGAGTTGGGAATCAAGAGTCAAGATAAAAGGTCTCCTGGCTCCTGATTCTTACTCTTGATTCTTAAATCTTAAAGCGGGAGATTTTCAGCAAACTCTTCAATTTCGGTTTTGATACTTTGCAGATAATCGATATCGTCAAAGCCATTCAGCATGTTATCCTTTTTGTACGGGCTGATGTCGAATGTTTCTTTTTCTCCCGTGGCTAAAATCGTAATCGTCTGTTCCGGCAAATTCACTTCGATTTCGGTTTCAGGATCAGCGAAAATGGCGGAAAATATCTTCTCAGAAAATTCCGGGCTAACCTGTACGGGCAATACGCCAATATTTAAGCAGTTGTTTCTAAAAATATCTGCAAAAAAGCTGGATACCACACACCTGAACCCATAATCATAAACAGCCCATGCGGCGTGTTCCCTGGACGAGCCGGAGCCAAAGTTTTTACCGCCAACCAATATTTTACCATGGTAAACCGGGTTGTTCAATACAAATTCCTTTTTGGGCGTATTGTCCGCATTATATCGCCAATCGCGGAAAAGGTTGTCACCAAATCCAACGCGTTCGGTTGCTTTTAAAAAGCGTGCAGGGATCAATTGATCGGTATCCACATTTTCTATCGGTAGTGGCACCCCGGTGCTTTTTAGTATGTTAAATTTATCGTAAGCCATTTTATTATTTTTAAACAAGTTCTTCAATTAACGTTCTTGGGTCGGTAACCACACCAGTAATGGCAGCAGCAGCAGCAACTAAAGGACTGGCCAGCATAGTTCTGGAACCAGGGCCTTGTCTTCCTTCAAAGTTTCTGTTCGAGGTACTTACCGCATATTTTCCGGCAGGTATTTTATCGTCGTTCATGGCCAAACAAGCAGAACAACCCGGTTGGCGCAGCGAAAAGCCGGCTTCCGTTAAAATATCCAGCAAGCCTTCTTCTTTAATTTGCGCCTCGACAATATGCGAACCCGGAACCAGCCAAACGGTAACGTCATCGGCTTTGTGCTTGCCTTTTACAAGGGAGGTAAACGCCCTGAAATCTTCTATGCGCCCATTGGTGCAACTCCCAACAAAAACAAAATCAACTTTCTTACCGATCATCGATTCCCCCTCATGGAAACCCATGTAGCCCAATGATTTCGCATAAGTTGCCGAGCCACCTTCTACATCGGCAGCATCCGGAATATCGTGAGAAATTCCCATGCCCATCCCCGGGTTGGTTCCGTAGGTGATCATTGGTTCAATAGTGGCACCATCGAATGTTAATTCTTTATCAAATACCGCATCGGCATCGGTTTTTAATGTTTTGTAGTAAGCTAATGCTTTATCCCAGGCTTCACCTTTTGGGCTAAACTCGCGGCCTTTTACATAATTGATCGTGGTTTCGTCCGGGGCTATCATACCGCCGCGTGCACCCATTTCAATACTTAAGTTACAAACCGTCATGCGGCCCTCCATGCTCATGTTTTCGAAAACATCACCGGCATATTCAACAAAATAACCCGTTGCACCGGATGTTGTGAGCTGAGAAATAATAAACAGCGCCACATCCTTCGGTGTAACGCCGACCCCTAATTTGCCGTTAACATTGATGCGCATCTTTTTAGGTTTTGGCTGCATGATACACTGCGTAGCCAAAACCATTTCCACTTCAGAAGTACCAATACCAAAAGCTATAGCACCAAAAGCGCCGTGGGTTGAGGTATGCGAGTCGCCGCAAACGATAGTGGCGCCGGGCTGTGTAATCCCATATTCAGGACCAACAACGTGCACAATGCCATTCTTTTGATGACCCAGTCCCCAGTAGCTAATGCCATATTCATTTGAATTTGATTCCAACGCTTTTAGCTGGTTGGCCGAAAGCGGATCTGCAACGGGCAAATGCTGGTTTATCGTTGGCGTGTTATGGTCTGCGGTTGCAAATGTGCGCTCGGGGTATAAAACCCTTATTCCCCTGCTCTTTAACCCTAAAAAAGCTACCGGACTTGTTACTTCATGGATAAGGTGGCGATCAATAAAAAGCACATCGGGCCCCCCTTCAATCTGGCGCACTACGTGAGTGTCCCAAACCTTATCAAATAATGTTTTGCTCATTTTTATAATTTCTTATTTATAACTCACTTTTGTAAAGATTGATCAACCAATTTATTGCTATTAACGAGCAATAAAAGATCAGCATCATTTATATCTAATTTATTATCGGCCAGCGTTAAAAAGCGGTGATATGCTCCAGCCAATTCTTCCTTATCCAGCTTGTATCCTAATCGTTCCAAGTGGAACTTAAGGGCATGACGGCCGCTGCGTGCGGTAAGGACAATAGTTGCGTTGGGAAAACCCACATCAGCTGGCTTAATTATTTCATAATTTTCGCGCATTTTCAAAAAGCCGTCCTGGTGTATGCCGGAGCTATGTGCAAAGGCGTTGCTGCCTACGATAGCTTTATTGGCTTGCACAGGCATACGCATTTGGCTGCTTACTAAACGGCTAATGTCATAAATTCGCTGCGTGTTGATGTTGGTATGCAGACCAAGGCTATGATGGGTTTTGAGGATCATCACCACTTCTTCGATAGAAGTGTTGCCGGCGCGTTCGCCTATGCCGTTGATGGTGCCCTCTACTTGCCGCGCCCCGTTTTCTAACCCGGCAATCGAGTTGGCGGTAGCCAGGCCGAGGTCGTTGTGGCAGTGTACAGATATGATGGCCTTGTCAATATTCTTCACGTTTTCTTTAAGAAAGCGGATCTTTTCTCCGTATTGGTTAGGCAGGCAGTAGCCGTTGGTGTCAGGTATGTTCACCACGGTAGCGCCTGCCGCGATGACCGCCTCTATCATTTTAGCAAGATATTCGATATCTGCCCTGCCGGCGTCTTCAGCATAAAACTCAATATCCTCTACAGATCGTTTGGCATATTTTACCGCTTCAACCGCCCGTTCCAATATTTCCTCGCGGGTACTATTGAACTTATGTTTGATATGCATAT
>JANYAB010000228.1 GCA_025355225.1 Bacteroidota bacterium | reverse complement strand
CATAGGCGAACTTCACCCTTCGTCGTATGAAATTGAATGAAAAGATCGTAATTATTACCGGGGCATCATCAGGGATAGGCAAAGCGATGGCAATTGAGTTTGCAAGTCGTGGCGCCAATCTTGTGTTAGCAGCGCGACAGTATGTTGCGCTATGCGAGCTGACGGAAAGCCTTATAAAACAGTACAATATACAGGCAGTCGCTGTGCAGTGCGATGTATCGGTTGAAGAGGATTGCGAACAGCTTATTAAGCAGAGCCTGCTTACTTTTGGCAAAATTGATATCCTGGTCAACAACGCCGGGATCAGCATGCGCGCATTATTTAAGGATGCCGATCTGAAAGTTTTAAAAACCGTGATGGATGTGAATTTCTGGGGTACCGTGTATTGCACCAAATATGCGCTGCCTCATATATTAAAAACCAAAGGCAGTATCGTAGGCATATCGTCTATAGCAGGCTATAAGGGATTGCCCGGACGTATAGGTTATTCAGCTTCAAAATTTGCCGTAAATGGGTTCCTGGATTCCTTGCGGATCGAAAATTTAAAAACCGGTGTGCATATAATGACTGCATGCCCGGGTTTTACCGCATCAAACATCCGCAATACCGCGTTGGCCAAAGACGGTTCGCAGCAGGGGGAAAGCAGCCTGGATGAAGAAAAAATTATGACTGCCGAGGAGGTGGCCAAACGGATAGCCGATGGTATAGAGAACCGTAGCCGCACCCTAATTATGACTACCCAGGGTAAGTTAACGGTGCTTTTAAGTAAGTTTTTTCCTGCCTGGCTAGATAAATTAGTTTATGATAATTTTGCTAAGGAGAAGGGCGCTTTGCTGAAGTGATTTTCAGTATAGAAGCCGTTTATTTACAGCAGATTAATATAAACACTTACTAATCTAACAAATGCTTACCTCTTTTGATTATTATAGAAATAATTAAAACTATGGGTATAAACGTCATGATTGCCCCTATTATGGAATATGTATTCATGTTAATTTTTTTAGTTTAGTAACAATTGATTCTTATTCACAATTAACAAGGCCTTACAAATTTAAGAATACGCCAATGATTGCATTGCGTAGTTTTACGCTACTTACTGCGTAATAATACCCGATCTGCTATTCTTGCTTTCGTGATTTTGTAATCGACAAGGGAGTGAAGACTTGCGAAGTTTCAAAACGGCGTAGCCCTCAACGAGACCATTGAAAACAAACAACTCCGAGTTAAACTTCGCAAGTCTAATCACAACGATTTTATTTTACCCGAATAAATACATCTGAATATTCCCATTGCAGGTCAATGCCATTATTCGTTACGGAGTACTCGAGTTTCTCTTTTAAATTGTCCAGTTTTTTAGGTTTAACGGTAACGCTTAAGACGGTCTTCGCGGGGTTCATGTTGGTATCACCGTTCTTTTTATCGCCCCATTGCCCGGTCTCAGAATTAAAAAAGATGGTCCATTTATTTTCGCCCGGCGTTGCAAAGAAACTATACTTGCCCGCAAGTAGTTTTTTGCCCCCGACAATTATGTCCTTGTCGGTCTGAAATATAGTCGCTTCGTTGGCGCCGGCCCTCCAAAGTTTTCCATAGGGTAATTTGTCGCCAAAGATCTTTCTTCCTTTTACCGAAGGGCTACTGTAGTCAATCGTGATGGTTGCATCCCCGATCTTACCGGTAGCGGTGGCCGGCGGACTTGGTCTTTTGGATTTGTCATCCTGGGCCTTCAGCAGGCCTGGCAGCACCAAACTGAACAGGATAATAGTCAAAAGTTTTACAGGATAATTCTTTTTCATAGTGTTTTTAAGTTTAGTTATTTAGATCATCCGCAAAGAATATGCGGCTTCACAAAGCTGTCAAAAAAATCCCATAAAAAAAGAATTTTCGCCTTGTGATTTTGCTTATTGGAACCTATCGACCCTCCACGCACTTATTGTTGCTGTCACCAACAAGCCTATGAATTTGTAAATTAACACAATGTCTGCTATCAACTTCGATTATCACCCGCAATTTTTTATAGCTACAAAAACCCAATGACATCACAAACAAAGGGTGGGGCGAAGCGTTGTTAAAGAAAGCATTCAGCTGAAAATAATATGCCATAAATTAGGATAATTGAATTCTATTTTGGTTATATTTGATTATAATCATTCGGTTATGAGCCAATTAAGTATAATAAAGTGCCCCAGTTGCGGGCAATGGAGCAATAGAGCCGGCAAAGACGACGACAAGTGCGAGAAGTGCGGTGCGTACCTGGAGCCGGAGCGCTTTTTACGTTCAGAAGAACATCGCATTGAAGAAGATCAGAGGAAGGATAATTACCTGGTTGTAAAGGAGTCCGACGAGACCATCGTTCAGTTAGGCAAACTTTTCATAAACGCAATGAGGTGGGGATCATATTTCGGGGCGGTCCTGTTTTTTATTGCTATCACAGTCATGCTAGTGATATTTGGTTTAATTGCCCTGTAAAAGAAATTATTCCTTCGCCCGCTGTTGTTGGCGACAAACGCGCTATCCCACATGGCTTTCTTGTTGATATAACTCCTATGAGTATTCAGGTGGGCAAGTGCGATTCCTTCCTCGGGGAAGGTGTAGGAAGGGGTTTCGCGAACTATTTCACCTGTATATCATGTTTTCTGGCGTAGAAACAAGATTTTTCAACGTGCATTGGCGTCGAA
>JANYAB010000219.1 GCA_025355225.1 Bacteroidota bacterium | reverse complement strand
CCTCACGAAAAAAAGGTACTTTCTATGCATTGCTCGGCCAATACGGGGAGCAAAGGCGATACAGCCATATTTTTTGGCTTATCCGGAACAGGAAAAACTACCCTCTCTGCCGATCCTGAACGTAGCCTGATAGGCGATGATGAGCATGGATGGAGCGATTACACCATTTTCAACTTCGAAGGAGGATGTTATGCCAAGTGCGCCGACCTTACCGCCGAAAAGGAACCGCAGATATTTAGCGCGATCAGGTTTGGTGCATTGCTGGAGAATATCAATTTTGTTAAAGATACCCGCGAGGTAAATTTTTCCAACATCGATAAAACAGAAAATACGCGTGTCGCATACCCTATGTACTATGTAAATAATGCTGTCATCCCGTCTATAGGGTCGTCGCCTAAAAATATATTCTTTTTAACCGCTGATGCCTTCGGCGTGTTACCTCCTATCTCGAAATTAACAAACGCGCAGGCCATGTATTATTTCATTTCGGGGTATACAGCCAAACTTGCCGGAACCGAAACCGGGGTAACAGTGCCTAAGGCCACATTCTCGGCCTGCTTTGGGGAGGCCTTTTTGCCACTGAACCCGGTAGTTTATGCAAAACTCCTTGGCGCCAAGCTAAAAGAACACGATGTAAATGTATGGCTGGTAAATACCGGCTGGACAGGCGGCCCATATGGTGTAGGGAAAAGAATGAGGCTGAAATATACCCGCGCCATGATCACCGCAGCTATTAATGGCGAACTGGGAAACGCTACCTACCAGGAGCACCCGGTTTTTAATCTGCAGATGCCGGTAAGTTGTCCTAATGTACCCGACAATATATTAAATCCGCGAAATACCTGGGCCGATCAGTATAGTTATGATGATAAGGCGAATACACTCGCCCTGGCCTTTATAAAAAACTTCGAACGCCACGCCATGAACAGCGATTCAGAGATATTAAATGCGAGTCCCAATGTAACAATATCAACTTAGTTATATACTTTTTATTAATCACTGCTTGTTATTATTAAAAAAAATGGTTTTCATTGTAAAAAATTGTCTTTAAAAATGACAGTTTTTGTGTTTAAACACGTTATCCATACGCTGTTTTACACATAAAAACCAATTTTATATTAAATTATCATAAAGATTGACAGAAAAAGTTTTTTTATTTCATTAAAATTCTATTTTTGTTATCCGCTTTAACATGCACATTAATTAACTTTATTATAAACAAAAACTAAAACTAAAATCTAAAGTAATGGCAACCGCACCTACAAAACCAACTACTCCTGTAAAAAAAGAAAGCTCAACAGCGTCGGGCATGTTTGCAGTCTTAACCATACCAATATGTTTACTCTGCGGCATTTTAATTTTTTGGCTCATTTTGGGCAATCCGAGCCACTATGCCGGAGGCGACGTTGAAAAAGGAGCTCCTCAGGATATTTTCGGTACCATTCACAAGGGTGGGCCAATTGTACCAGTTATCATGTCATTCGTGTTAATGGTAATTGTTTTCTCGATTGAAAGGTCTATCGTTATCGGTAAGGCATCGGGTACAGGAAATGTTGATTCCTTTGTAAGAAAGATCACCTCTTTACTGAACGCAGGCAACATCGATGCAGCAAGTGCTGAATGTGACAAACAAAAGGGTTCAGTTGCTAACGTTATCAAATCCGGTTTGAAAAAATACCGCGAAATGGAAGCAGATGCAACTTTAACTATCGATCAAAAAACTATGGCCATCCAAAAGGATATTGAAGAAGCTACCGCTTTGGAAATGCCTATGCTTGAGCAAAACCTGACCATCATCGCTACATTGGTATCTATCGGTACATTGAGCGGTCTGTTAGGTACGGTTGTGGGTATGATCGGTGCGTTCCAGACATTGTCTTCAAATGGTGCTCCTGATACATCACAGTTATCAGCCAACATCTCTGAAGCGTTGATCAATACGGCCCTTGGTATTACCACTTCGGCCTCATCAATTATTTTGTATAACTACTTTACATCACGCATTGATAAACTGACTTATGCAATTGACGAAACTGGATTCAGTATCGTGCAAACATTTGCTGCTTCGCATGCAAGAAAATAGAATATTTTAGTGATTGTCTCTTTTACCAAATAATATTTCGTAAAAAGACTCGTTATTAATTAAAACACTATTATATTTAAACTTTATTAATCATGTCAAGGATAAAAATTCCCCGGAAAAGTACAGCAATAGATATGACGGCTATGTGTGACGTGGCCTTCCTATTGCTCACCTTTTTCATATTAACGGCAAAATTAAAGCAAGATGATCCCATGCAGGTGGACACCCCGGCTGCGACAACCAAACAACTTTTCCCTGACCTGGATGTTGCTACAGTAACGGTAGGACGGGGCAAGATATTCTTTGGAATGGAAGGCCAGGACATCCGTAAGGAAACATTGACCGCAATGGGTACAAAATACAATATCCCCTTTACTCCAGAAGAGTTGCAAAAATTTGCATTGCTCCCTACGTTTGGTGTGCCGATGAGCCAATTAAAGCAATTTATCAATCTTAGCCAGGACGACCG
>JANYAB010000207.1 GCA_025355225.1 Bacteroidota bacterium | reverse complement strand
GTAAAAAGTCCGCCTGTTATCATCCATGCCGCTCCTCTTCCCACTGCCGGGAAACCAGTTGATTTTAGCGGGGCAGTCGGCTCTTTTTCAGTATATAACGATATAGACAAAAGAGAATTAAAAGCTAACGAAACCATTAATTATACTTTTGAAGTTAAGGGGTCGGGCAATCTTAACCTGATAAATGCGCCCAGGATCAATCCCCCGGTTGATTTTGAAAAATATGACCCCAAGACCACAGACCGTATTACCGTCGATTCAAATGGCATTTCGGGCAGCAGGCTGTACAGCTACCTGTTGATCCCACGTCACCTGGGTAACTATAAATTTGAACCTGCTAAATTTACCTACTTTGATCCTGCGGCAAAAAGGTACGTAACGCTGCCGTCAAGTACGTTTGACATTAAAGTAAACAAAGGCGATGTGCAGGTAAATGTACCCGTTTTTAATTCTGCCGACCAGCAGGATATAAAAATGCTCGGTAATGATATCCGTTATATCAAAACATCATCCCCAAATTTATATAAGGCAAGCGAGGGGTTTTACAACTCTCCCCTGTACTATATACTGCTATTAATGGGTCCTTTTTCATTTGCGGCTGCTTTGTTTTACAGCCGATGGAAGACAAATTATAACAGCGACTTGATTTTAGTAAAAAGCAGGAAAGCCGGCAGGGTCGCTGCCAAACACTTAGTTTATGCAAATAAGGAACTTGCCGCAGGTAATAAGGTGGCTTTTTTCGATGCGATCGCCAAAGGCTTATATGGTTATTTGAGTGACAAATTGAACCTTCCCGTTGCTGATCTTAATAAAGAAAACATTGCAGACAGGTTAAAGGCGAGGTCTGTCAGCGACTCGGTTATCCAGCAATTGAATGATACCATGGATAGTTGTGAAATGGCAAGGTTCGCCCCCGTATCAGGCATATCGCAACAACAAGTATTTGAAAATGCAAAAAATATCATCAATGAAATTGAAGACAAGCTATAATCTCATCAGGCATGGGATGTGCCTGCTTTTGCTGCTTTCTATACCTTTGTTTTCATGGAGTAGTGATTACGGCGCGCTTTATAAAAAAGCGAACGAACAGTATAAAAAAGGGCAATACCAGGATGCAGTAAGCTTATACCGGCAAATAGTGGATGGGGGTTACGAGGCGGAAGCGGTTTATTTTAATTTGGGCAATGCTTATTTCAAACTGGGAGACATTCCTTCAGCATTGTTGTATTATGAAAAAGCGCATAAACTGGCGCCAGGTGACGAAGATGTTAATTTTAACATTTACTTCGCCAATTCAAAAACTTCCGATAAGGTGGAGCCCCAACCCGAGTTTTTTGTTACCCAGTGGTGGCATGGCATTATCCTATTCTTTTCTATTGGAACACTTTCCGTGTTAAGTGTGCTGTTCTTTCTCGCAGGATCCGGGTTACTCGTGCTCTATCTTTTTACCGCTGTTGTTTCTCTCAAAAAGGTATCCTTCTATACAGGTTTGCTTTTACTTTTTTTAGGAATGGTGTTTATTTTTATATCAAACAGGCAGGTAACTTATTTTGATGATCGTCGCCAGGCGATCATTTTCAGTAGTTCGGTAAATGTGAAAACCGGCCCCGTAGATCAATCAGCCACTTTGTTCGTAATACATGATGGTACCAAAGTGGACATCCTCGACAACAATAACGGCTGGATGAAGATCAGGCTTTCCAATGGGAATGAAGGTTGGATACGGCAGTCGGATGTTAAAGAAATTTAGCATCCAGGCAAAAAAAGAACGTTGGTTTTTGGGGATGTTCACATTATTCTGTTATAGCAGATCTGCTATTGTTTTATTAGATCATCCTCAGGAATGAATGCATAAAAACTCCGTATTTTAATAAGTATTTTTTATGTTTGGGGACTAATCGCAATCAAAATGAAAACAGTAATAATAACAGGCGCAGATGGGAATTTAGGTATAGCTGTTACCAAAACTTTCCTCGATGAGGGATATTCTGTCATTGCAACAGTGATTCATGATGCGGCGAAAGGTAATTTTATTTCCCATCCCCAGCTTGAGGTGCAGGTAGTTAACCTGACCAATGAAAGCGAAACAACCACTTTTGTTGAATCGGCGATAGAAAAATATAAAAAGATCGATGCTGCATTATTACTGGTTGGTGGTTTTGCAATGGGAGATATAGCGGCCACATCAGGCGATGATCTGAAGAAAATGTATTCATTGAATTTTGAAACTGCCTACCATGTAACTCGGCCATTATTTAAGCATATGAAGGCAATTGGAAAAGGCCGGATTGTTTTTGTAGGCTCAAGGCCGGCATTGAATGCAACTGATGGGAAATCTATGATAGCCTATGCTTTGAGTAAATCGTTGTTATTTAATCTGGCCGGTTATATGAACGAAGAAACGAAAGGTACCAATGTGGTAACCACTGTAGTAGCGCCCAGTACGCTTGATACACCCGTTAATCGGGAGGCGATGCCTTCTGCAGATCCATCTAAATGGGTAAAACCCCAGCAGATAGCGGATATTATGAAATTTATATGCAGCGATACAGCAGACGTTTTAAGGGAAACCGTTTTGAAAGTGTACAATAATGCATAGATTGGAATTTAAATTTCACCTCATTTCTCCAGCTTTTACGGATATTTTATACCCATTTTTGAAAAAACAACTCCTGAATACTTTTCATATTCTTTTAAACTTCTTTTATTGCCGAGGCCATATTGCGTAAGATCACTTCCTTTATCGGTTTTCCCGATATTTAATAGTTTTCTTAATTTACTGTACGATGTCAAGTTTTTTGAATACCATGTTTGATCATCATCCCAATGTTTTGTCATATTAGTTCTGCTATAATAGTGCCATAGCAGAGTTTTGTGCGGATGGAATAAATCGTATCCATGTGTGAACGATCTTACAGCCATAGAAATTTCTTCACCTAAAAAATAAACTTCGGGGTCGTATTTGACTTCCTGGCAGAATTTACCTAAGGTAAAATAAAACCCACCTGCAAAAAATTGGGCGGGTATGGGACAAACTAATTGCTCACAATAAGGAATTACTACCGAATCAAATACTACTATTCCTTCAGGGGTGAATTTATCGAATACCATTTTCAATGGGGGATAGCTATTATTAGTAGTGAAGTTTTTATTGGGATCATAACCGGGAACGTAGCCCGTAAGCAGCGGTTTAGAATACTCTTGTTGTTGTAAAAACTCGATCATGTCAACGAGTATCACATCCCAATCCTTTAAAAAACGCATGTGCGAATCAATTTGGAGGGTATAGTCCTCACCCATATAAAGCCTTTGCGTAAGGTTACGGGCCCAGCCGACACCGTTACCTTTGGAATGATGAATATCCAATATTCTAAACCTGTTGTCTTTTTTATATTTATCAAGATTGTCAAAACCATCAGCGGGATGATATTGGCGACAAATACCTATCCTCAACCTATCCGGGTATCTTGCCTTCTTTAACATGTCGTTAATTGTGGGAATTAACTCGGGATCGCGGTAAGAGGCTATTTGGACGAAAATACATTCCTTATTCTGAAAGGTTGTTGATTGTTGTGGGATCACTTTGAAAATATCTTTATTTGAGTGTGATGAAGCCGGCAGAAAATTTCGTTTAATATCATTCCAGGAGATTTTTATGTTATTGGGTTTTTGGGTATTGACAAGGTTTTTCCCATTTACCCCTTCCACCCACAATGGTTTTTGAGTGCAGAATTTTATTATCCTGAACTGTTCGCCCATTGAGAAATGCATTTTATAATAAGCGGTGTGAAATGTTCCAAATTCAATTAAAGACAAGAAATGATTTGATTGTGAATATTGCTGGTAACAAGTTAATTTATTCTGATC
>JANYAB010000163.1 GCA_025355225.1 Bacteroidota bacterium | reverse complement strand
ATTTGCCGCGCTTGATGTTTTTGATAACGAACCAACTCCGCGCGAAGAAATATTAAAGCACCCTAAAATATCATTGACCCCGCATATTGGTGCCGCTACCAATGAAGCCCAGGAAAGAATAGGGGTAGAGTTGGCCAGTTTGATAATTGGACATTTTGACAAACACCGTTTGTAGCGAATTGATACCACGAATTACACGAATTTAATGGTTCGTGTAATTCGTGCTATAATAAGTAGTTCAGTCCCTTTTCCGGTATGGTGACATTGTAATCTTCTAATGCCAGTGCATCGGCCAAAGCTTGCATACTGTTTTCTTCACCATGCACAAGAAAAATGTTTTTCAATTGCACCTTATCCTGGCCTCTGACCATTTTAACGAGGTCTTCATGATCGCCGTGGGCACTTAATACATCAGTCTGTTTAATAGTAGCATAAACCGCTAACTCCCGATCTTTAATATGAACTATCGGATCGCCCCGCAACAGGCGATGACCTAAGGTTCCTTTTGCACAATAACCGATAAACAGTATCGTACAATAGTAATTTTGAATATTATTATATAAATGATCCTGGATACGGCCGCCCTCCAGCATTCCTGCAGACGATATAATAATACAAGGTTCAAAATAGTTAGAAACCTGGCGGCTGTCCTTTAACGTTTCGGTATAAACAAGATTATCAAATTCGAATTCGTCGCCTTTTTTCCGATAAAATTCCTTGGCTTCATCATTTACCAGGTTGTGATGTTTCCTGAAAACCTCTGTGGCCGCATTCGCCATCGGGCTGTCCACAAAAACCCTGACAGGCGGTAGCAACCCTTCTGTAAAAATCTTATTCAATGAGTATACCAGCGATTGTGTTCGCCCTATGCTGAATGCAGGAATAATTAAGCGTCCGGATTCCTTTATGCAGGCTTTATCTATCGTTTCGATCAAAGCTTGCTCAACGGTTCTGTCTTTGGTATGATAACGGCCTCCATAGGTTGACTCTGACACCAGGAAATCCACTTTAGGAAGTTCCTGTGGGTCATTTAATACGGGGTAGTTCTTGCGGCCTATATCGCCTGTAAATGCAATTGTTTTTTCCGTTCCCTGGTCATTGATTTTTAATATAGCAGCACCAGCTCCCAATAAATGGCCTACAGGTATAAAAGTAAGCTCAATATCACCGTTTATTCTGAAGGGCCTGTTAAAACCGATAGTAACAAAACGCTCAACCGTATCCATCACATGTTTTTGCAGGTACAAAGGTTGCTGTACGTTATCGTGCCTTTTGCGGTTATGTTTACGGCTCTTATGAATCTTGTTCATGAAAATGTTTACCGAATCCAGTAACAGTAACTCAGTAAGATCAGCAGTTGCCGGCGTACATAATATCTGCCCTTCAAAACCCAAGCGGACCAAGGTCGGTAAGTTCCCAGAATGATCTATATGCGCATGTGTTAAAATAACCACGTCGATATCCGACGGATCAAAAGGAAAGTTTTCATTTGATTGTATACTGCGATCCTTTTCATAATCCAGGCCGCAGTCTATCAGTATTTTATATTGGTCAATCTCGAGCAAATGCATGCTTCCGGTAACCTGTCGGGCAGCCCCGTGTATAGTTAGTTTCATTCTTTATGTTATACGTAATACGTTTTATGTAGTACGTTTTTTAATAGTATTTTTAATATGGCCACGGGATCGTAACGTAAAACATATAACGTTAAACGTATGACTTTCTCACACCTCAAACTGCAATTGGCTCAAATAACGATAAAGCCCTTTCTCGTTACCAAGTAATTCTTCGTGATTCCCGCTCTCTATCACTGTACCTTTCTCCAAAACAATTATTTTATCGGCTTCGCGAATGGTCGACAGACGATGTGCAATTATGATAGAGGTGCGATTTTTCATCAGTTCTTCCAATGCCTCTTGTACAAGACGTTCAGATTCAGAATCAAGTGACGACGTGGCTTCATCTAAAATTAAAATAGATGGATTTTTCAATAGTGCCCTTGCAATGGCTACCCGTTGCCGCTGTCCGCCTGATAGCTTTACGCCGCGCTCGCCAACTATCGTCTCATAGCCTTCCGGAAAGGATGTGATAAACTGATCAGCATTTGCCCGTTGGGCGGCAATTATTATTTCCTCTTTAGTTGCTGTAAGTTTTCCGTAAGCTATATTTTCTCTTATCGTTCCGCCAAAAAGCATCACGTCCTGGGGCACAATGGCTACCTGGTTACGGATATCAGTTAATGAATAGTCTGATGACCGACGGCTATCAAATAAAATCGCTCCACTTTGAGGATGATAAAATTGTAATATCAAAGCTGCCATTGTTGATTTACCAGAGCCGCTTGGCCCAACTATGGCAATCTTCTGTCCGGTGTTGGCCTCGAACGAAACGCCTTTTAAAACCTCTATTTCCGGTCGGGAAGGATAATAAAAATGGACATCGTCAAAAGCAATATCGCCTTTTATTTTTTGTTCAATCTTATTATTGATCTCATTTATAGAAACATCTTCACTTTTTTCGGCCAATATTTCCAGCACACGCTCACTTGCACCTACTGCTTTTTGAACGTTGGCATACAATTCGGGAAAACTGCCCATTGCGCTGCCGACAAATACGGCGTACAAGGCAAATTTGAATAATTCTCCTACAGTGAGTTCGTTGTGGCTCACCAATATGCAGCCGTAAGCAATTACCGTAACAATGGCACCGAACATACCAAACACGATAAAAGAAGCGAACATCCCTCTGTATTTTGCGCCGTTGATAGCAATGTTTGCTACCTCGCGGATATTTTTACTATACCTGCCAGCTTCAAAAGACTCGTTAACAAATGCTTTTACATTGGCTATACCTTGCAGCGTTTCTTCAACTATTGTGTTTGATTCGGCCAGCTTATCCTGCGCTTTTCTGGAAAGTTTACGTATAAACCGCCCAAAAAAAACAGCAACAACAACTAACACAGGCAGAACAACTAATAAGGCGAGAGTTAGTTTTATGGAAACAATGGCCAGGAACGCCACTCCGCCGAATAACAAAACCAATTGCCTTATCATTTCGGCGATGGTTGTGGTTAATGTATCTTGTATCTGTGAAAGATCAGCTGAAATGCGACTGTTTAACTCCCCAACCCGGCGGTTAGAGAAAAAATTCATCGGCAGGGTGATCAACTTAAAATAAGTGTCACGCCTGATGTCAGCCAACGATCGCTCGGCGACTTGTACAAACCAAAGTATCCTGAAAAATGAAACAAATGCCTGCGAAAACAATACAATAAGAGCCAGCAACCCAATACCCTGGATCGATGCAGGCAACAATTTGTTGGTGTGTTTACCCTGCGCAGCATCTATCAACGCACCTAAAAAAGAAGGGAACGCCAACCCGACGAGGCTGGATAAGAATAGGAAAACTAACGCAGCCGCAAATTTGCCCCGGTAAGGCCTGATGTAGGACAGCAGCCTTGAAATGTGCGTTAAAGTTTGCCGGTTTAATTTTGCCTTTGGGAGTTCTTCTCCTTGCGTGTTTCCACTGTTCAATCGTCCTCTTGCCATATTTTATTGGATCTGCGAAATTAAGGCTGTAAAATTAAACCTTAACAACACGTTTTTTTAGGGATAAGTATAAAATTGACCCAAGCATGAGAACAAATACAATTATATAATTGCGTAACATCTTTCCCTGGTGCTCTTTTTCTTTCAAGGCTTCCTGGTTTAACAAGTCAATCCGCTGCCTAAGCCTGTTGATCGTATTCATAAAACCGAGATTACTACTTTCCGTTTCCTGCGAATGGGTTTGCACCTGCTCCTGCTGATAGGTGCGATAATTCAGCAATATCTTTATTTGTTCAAAAATTCCTTCATCAGTTTTGGCAATATCCATCAAAATATCATTTGACCTGCGGATATCTTTTTTAGTTTGCAGCCCAAAAATGCCGGTATGTTTAGTCGAGCTTTCACTATACTGGCCAAACTTTTGCTTGCGTTCGTCCAGCATAGTATTGATCTTTTTCCGCTGAAGCTGGTAGGCCAGGGAGTCAGCGTTGGGTTTCTGCGCAAAACCATAAGCATAACACAAACACATTAAACTTAATAAAATATATTTTTTCATAGCGTAGTAGATTAGGAGATTATTCGAAATCAATAATAACACTGTCGCCAAGGTTCAATCCCAGCAAACCGCTTGCATTACCTTTATTAATAGCTATTTCGAGGTGATCGCTGATACCGAACAAGCATAATTTCTCACCTTCCGGCACTTCATTATAGTGCCAGCTAAGATGGTTAATCGTTTCATTTCGTTTAAAATACAGAACAAATCGCCTTCCTTGCTGCACCTTATTAAAAAACTCCTTGGTAATATTTGTAATCACATTTTGAAATGAATCGATATAAATTACAGCTCCTTTTATTACATTTTTTTCAATAACAGGCTGCAAATTCATTTTCTTTTCGATACCTGTCACCGGCAACCCAATTTCGTGTAAGTTACCTCCGCCAGCTAAATGACACGCCGCTTTAACAAAAATATCGGCCAGGGGAAAATGTAAAAACTTCAAGTCCTGCATAATATTGATCTCCACCATTTCATCCGGTTCAAAATCAAACATAAGCGAAAATATGCCATTATCAGCGCCAACAAAGTAGTGATTTTTGTATCGTATAGCCAGGTATTTTGTACCGGTATTATAAACTGTATCAATTCCAATTAAATGAACAGTTGCCTCGGGGAAGTAATAAAAACTATTTTTAAGTATAAAAGCTGCCTGCTGTACATTAAATGCTGCGACGCTGTGCGTAATATCAACAATGTTTACATTAGGCAACAATTTTAAGATACTTCCTTTAAG
>JANYAB010000131.1 GCA_025355225.1 Bacteroidota bacterium | reverse complement strand
CAGCTATAGTAATGCCTTTTTTATCAGGGAAAATGGGCGACTTATAAAACAAGATTCATCAGGGAAACAAGAACAATTTAATCCTAAATCATAAAAAAATGAAAACTGCAATCATGGTTTTAATTACCATATGGGGAGCCTTTGTGCCCAAATTTCTTTGCGCCCAGATGGTAACCGGTAAAATATCGGGCCAGGTTGTGGATGCTGTCAAAAAGCCCGTTGATGCGGCCGCAGTTGAGTTGCTTACCGCTAAAGATTCTGTTTTGGTTAAAACAGAACTGGCCGGTACAGACGGAACCTTTGTATTTGAAATGATAAAGGATGGTGATTATAAATTAAAAATAACCGCAGTTGGCTTTAAAAACTATCACAGCCATGTATTCAGCATTAACCAGCAGTCCCAGGTGGTTGCACTGCCTGCCGTCACATTGTTGCAAAACGCCACAACCCTTAAGGAAGTTTCCATTACCGGTCAAAAATCATTCATCGAGCAAAAGATAGACAGAACGGTAGTAAACGTGGACGCTTTGATAAGCAACGCCGGAACAACAGCGTTGGATGTGCTTGAGAAATCGCCGGGGGTGCAGGTTGATCAAAATGGCGTTGTTAGTTTAAAAGGTAAAGGGGTTACTATTTTTATTGACGACAAGCCAACGTATATGTCAGGCGCCAACCTGGAAAGCTATTTACGTTCGCTGCCCTCATCCGCATTAGATCAGATTGAGATCATGACCAACCCGCCAGCTAAGTATGACGCTGCCGGGAACGGTGGAATTATCAATATCAAAACAAAAAAGAATAAGTTAAAAGGATTTAATGGCGCGCTTAATTTGGGATATGCGCAAGGCAAATATAGCCGCGGCAATAACAGCTTCAATTTTAATTATCGGAATAACAAGTTGAACGTTTTCGGGACTTTGGGCTACAACCGCCAGAACAACTTCAACGACCTTGATATTTATCGTCATTATTTTAACGCTGACGGCAGCACCAGTTCGTTCTTTAATCAAAATTCGTTTATCCGCCGTACAGGTAATTCTTATTTCTCAAAGATCGGGGCAGATTTTTACTTGGATGAGAAAACAACATGGGGTATTCTTGTTGACGACATGATACGGCCATATGGCAACCATACCCTAAACACCAGTAATTTGCTTGGCGCGAATGGCCAACTGGATTCTACCATTGTAGCACACAACCAGGAGCATGATCATTTTAAGAACGGCGGTATCAATTTGAATTACAGGCACCAATACGATAAAAAAGGACATGAGTTTACCGCCGACCTGGATTACGTAGCTTATCAAACCAACAGCAACCAGTTGTTTGATAACTACGGGTATTTGCCCGACGGTACTGAGCAATCACATGACCTGCTGTCGGGGATGCTGGCATCGCATATCCGTATTTATACGGCTAAAGCAGATTATATGCTTCCGTTAAAAAATGGATTTAAATTTGCCGCGGGCGCGAAAACAAGCTTTACACAAACGGATAACCTGGCTGATTATTTTGATACCGTGAATGATACCACGCGGCCAGATTATGGCAAGACCAATCACTTTTTATACAGGGAAAATATCAACGCGGCGTACATCAACCTGAACAAAGATTACAAAAAACTATCGATACAGGCAGGTTTACGATTAGAGAATACTTTCTCCAACGGCCACCAGCTGGGCAACCCGGTGATACCCGATTCTTCTTTTAATCGCAATTATACCAGCCTGTTCCCAACCCTGTACCTATTTTATAAATTGGATACTGCCTCGGTTAACCAGTTCGGACTAAATTATGGACGCAGGATAGACCGGCCTTACTACCAGGACCTAAACCCTTTTATATCGCCTTTGGATAAATTCACCTATTACGTAGGGAACCCTTTTCTGAAGCCATCCTTTACCAATAATATTGAGCTGTCGTACATCTACAAAAGCAAGATCACTACAACAATAAGTTACAGCAAAACAAGTGACGACGTAAACGAAACCATTGAAATTTTAAATGGCATTTATTACAGCAGGCCCGGCAACATTGGCAGCACTGAAATAAAAAGCGCATCAGTCGACGCGACCCTTGATCCTACAAAATGGCTTAATTTTCATTTTTATGGCGAGGTGACCAATATACATGCTGTGAGCGATTTTTATACTGGAACGCTGAATACCAAAGGGACTTTTTTCTTTATAAGGCCAATGGTACAGTTTAAATTTGATAAGGATTGGAGCATTCAGCTCGATTATTCCCGCCGGAGTAAATTAACAAACGACCAGTTTGTTCTGGGGGTCAACAGCCGACTAAACGCAGCGGTATCCAAAAAAATATCAGCAAGCACTACCCTTAAGTTGAGCATGAATGATATATTCTACACGGCAATAAATACCGGTGTTATTAACAACCTGGCACAAACCTATGCCAACTGGCGCAATGCCGGAGATTCGCGTTTTGCTGTCTTATCGCTGAACTATCGCTTTGGCAAAGTTATAGCCGACCAGCGCAAGCATGTTGCCAACGGCGCTGAGAGCGAGCAGAACAGGGTGAAAAATTGATACGATATTTTCTTTACACTTGCCCGTAACAATATCGGTTGCTGTATCTCTAAATACTGGATATACAGCAAGTTAAGCATTATAATCTAACGGGTAGTTCATTATTTACGATATACATTATGGACATTACTAATCAGACCACTTTTAAGCTGCGCGTTACTGCTATATTTTTAGTAGCCGCGGGATATGGATGGGCCGGGGGACATTTTATTCCTGGCGATGCGTCCTGGATGGCCTATCTTTTCCAGGGTGTTATTCTA
>JANYAB010000033.1 GCA_025355225.1 Bacteroidota bacterium | reverse complement strand
CAGCTCAAACTCAAAACCTTTGTTTTGTGCATCCGCCGCGTTAACAGTCTGGGAGCTGCCGCCCGTATTTATCCCTATACCTAAACTTGGGGGTACAGGTATATGAACTAATAACCCAGAGCTTTTTCTATTGTAATAATCGGCATTAAAAGTTATCCGGTTGTTGAGAAAACCCAGATCAATTCCGGCATCGGTTTGGTCTGTTGTTTCCCAGTGCAATAATCCGTTTCCAATAGTAATAAGGGTTGCGCCGCTATTAAACTTCTTAGGCGTACCGAAGGAATACACCAGGTCCTCAGCAGTCTGTCCATTAAAGGTATACACACCGGCGTCAGTAAGAGAGATAATGTTGTTACCTGTACGTCCCCATCCTACGCGAAGTTTACCATCGTTGATGAATGGAAGAGCATTTTTTATGAAATCTTCCTGACTGAAACGCCATGCGAAGCCCCCGCCCGGAAAATTACCGTAACGGTATGCTGCGGGAAAGTTGGAAGACCCATCGCGCCTAAAACTGGCTGAAAGAATATACTTATCGTCATAAGAATAAATCAAACGTCCGTAATAAGATTGCTCAATACCGGTTCCATTGGCATAATCTGAGGAACTGGCGGCGGTGATGGTTGTGGCTACGGATATGTCCTTTACTTCATCGTTCAGTATACCGGTACCTGCCAGGTTAACAAATCTACTGCTGCCCGGATCGATGTAACTTGTACCTGCTGTTAGCGAAATATTGTGTTTACCAAAGTTACGGTTATAGGAAAAATAATTGTCAATGTTGTAATTGTAGTAGTTGTTAAAACTACGGTTTGCTTGCCTGTCGAAAAACAGTTTGTTAGAAATTACGTAGGGCACATTGTAAGAATCGCTCACGCTGCTGCCATATTGTATTCCCGCTTGCGACCTGAAGATTAAACCCTCGATAATTTTTACTTCGCCAAAAAACTGCGGAAACAATACCATTTCATGGCTGCTTTGTGTTTTTACGCCTAAGTCCACCAATGGATTTACAGCATTGCTGTCATCATCAACATTGGTAAGGATGGAGTAACCGCCCTGAATTGAAGGATCATGAATGGGTTGATAAGGCGCATATTGAAGCGCGTTACCCAGGCTTACTGCCTCGCCCTCCGTTTTGGTGTACCTTAAATTTAAGGTTTACCCGAAACGAAAACGGCCTAATTTTTCTTCTAACGTAAACCGGTTAGTAAACCTTTTCAATAGGTAATCCTTAACAGTGGCTTGCTGCGTTATATATCCTGCCGACATATTATAGATCACCTTGTCGTTTCCGCCGCTTACACTCAGGTCATTTTGAGTTGATAAAGCGGTTTTAAAAATTTGGTCTTGCCAGTTGTTTCTGTCAACCAAAACATACGGCGTGCTAAGGTTTGCCGGTGTGGCGTTATTGTTGCTAACATCAATATCTTTAAGAAGTTTTACATAATCGGCAGCTTTCAGCAGATCGAGCTTTTTAGGTATGGTTGAAAAACCTACCTGCGAGGTAAATGATATTTGAGTTGCGCCTGCTTTACCTTTTTTTGTTGTAATGATCACCACACCGTTAGCACCGGCAACACCATATATTGCTGTAGAAGCTGCGTCTTTTAATATGGTAATGTTCTCAATATCCTGCGGGCTTATCTGATTGAACAAGCCTTCATTACCCTGTATGCCATCAATAACATACAGCGGGGCAACATTAGTAAAAGAACCTACACCACGCACAATAATTTGCGCACCTGAGCCCGGCACGCCACTTGTCTGCACTACCTCAACGCCGGGTGCTTTGCCTATCAGTAATTCCGCAGGACTTAGTGATGTATTGGCGCCGGCATCTTTTGCTTTTACCACATCAACAGCACCTACCAGGTCTTTCCTGCGGGAGGTACCATATCCTATTACAACTACCTCGTTCAGGTTGTTGCTGGTTCTCGATAAAACAACGTCAAGTGTGCCCGATGCAGGCACTATAATCTCTTTTTGATCGTAACCAACAAAAGAGAAAATCAATGTATTTCCCGGAGCAGCGTTAATGGAATAGGTACCGTCCGAATTCGTACCCACGACCTCAGTCGTGCCTTTTACTTTAACAGTTGCGCCAGGCAGCGGGACCCCATCGTCCTTGCCTGACACTTTGCCGGTAATTTTCCTTGTTTGGGAAAAGCCCGGTTGACTTATCATTATAATTGATAAGCTCATCCCGATAAAAATCAGGAATTGTGTTAGTAGTTTTCTTTTCATGAATTTAAAATTTAAGTGACATAATTGGTTGATTATTAAGGAATATTAAAGGATAAGAATAGCTGGCTGTAAGAGACTCGGACCCAAAACGTAATTATATTTGTGAGCTACGTACCCATTCTGGCCCTCCTCCCATCTTCGCGGTGACAACCCACGCATTTTTTGATATAAAAAAAGCTTTTTAATGATTTTGCGCCTGCAATCGATTGCCAAACATCGATGTCAAATAGTTTATTACAGTCTATTAGTGTTTTTTTTAACATGTCATTAAAAACTTTAAACACAGTCAGTTGCCTGCTAAGTCAAAAAATAAATTAAATGTTGGTTCAATTGATAATTGGTGGAACCATGTTCAAAAGCAGAGTATTTTTAAACACACCGCGCTAAACCTATATTCCGATGGATGAAACTATGGCAACTTAAAAAAAGGGAAGGGGTAGGGATGAAGAAAAATATAGACCAAATGTACAAAACAATATAGTAGCTTATAAATGAGTAAGTTACATATCAAACAATAAGTAAACTATTCTAATATCGTGAAATACCCGGCCTTGATAGTTTGCATGTTACCGGATATTAAGCATAATTCTCAAGCTGGACTTACTTAAGGTCATCAAGCTCGACTCTTTTAGTATACGTTTGTTGGTTACGAAAAATGACGATTTCCGCAGATGTCCCAATGATTGACATCCTTGCTTTTTGCAAATCCTTCAGACTATTCGTTGGTTTGCCGTTCAGCGATATGATTACATCATTTGCCTGGAAAAAAAAGGTGGCTTGGCCGGGCAGTATTGATGTTACCAAAATACCCCGGATATCATCCATTCCCGTTGCCGATCGTTCTCCCAAGGTGGTCAGCTTTTTCACTTTTGCGCCCATAAAATCAACTATTTCACTATCGGCAGCCTGGCCTGGCACCACACCCAGAGGAAAATTCACCTTCTTTGCCAGCGCCTTTAACTTCGGAGAAACCACTCCAAAACTATCCATTGCAATGTTTTTGAAACCAACTGAAAATGCAGCAGCACCGGGCTTAAATCGAAAATCTCCTTTTACCGGATTTTCAAATACTTGCGGCATGTATATTGAATGTATGTCAGTTCCTCTTGCCCGTGCCTCGGATAAGGAGGCAGAGTCCGGAAATACGTTGTAGTCAACTTCTTTCCCCCATACGGAAATCCCGATCGGAAGATAACCAGCACAGACAATATTGTGCCTGAATATGTCATTGCTGTTCTTAAACCATACATGAGGGTGGAAAGTATTATTTATTATGATATTGTTTTCGACAACACGGTTCACACCTTCCCTCAATTTAATACCGCCGTTTAAACAAAGGTTGTTGTAAATGATGTAATTGCTGGACCCGTCGTCCAGATCTATATCCCACCCATGGTCGCAACGAAACCTGTTGTTGCGCAGAATGATTGGCCGGGTTACATCAAGCAAGGCCAAATCCGGGTATGCAGCTACAATCGAATCAAGCCTCCTTTTGTCGGGATGCCAATAACGATCCCGGCCCCAGGAATTGAAGGATCCATGGTCGCCGGTTTCTTTAACCGTATTAAAAACATCATTATACTCAATAATATGACCGCCCCATGTTCCTTCGCTCACATTTATACCGGCGCGGGGTACATCATAGATGGTGTTGTGGCTAACAGTGATATTTTGGCACATGGATAATTCCACACCGGCAGACTGTTTTTCCACAAGTCCAAGATTAAACATCAGGTTATCATATACGCTGCAATCCTTCGGATAATTGTTCGTTTTGGGTCCCGGCGTGCGATCCATTTTCGCTATTGGAACAAACTTGTTATATTCAAAACTAGGGGAACGAACTGCGCCAGGATCGCCAATAAAACAAACTGCGCTTGCTCCTGCGTTTGAGATCTGACACCCAGATACCGCGCAATTACGGTTATACTTACTGAAAAATACGGCATTACCTCCAACATTAACCAGTGTACAATTGACCAGCCTGCAGTTTACCGCTCCGTCGTATATTATGGCCCCGCCCCGGTAAATGGTCCAGTCACTTCGCAACAACGGCTCCTTATTTTGCATAAACGTTCTTACAGTTTGTGTGAAAACCAACCCGGATATGGTAATATTCTTAACTGATTTGCCTTCCGTGCCACGGAATTCGAACAGACTGACAAGTTGCGGCACCTCAAATTTTGCGGTGCGAAGGTTAAGTCCAGCAGGTGGAAAATAATACAGCGTTTTGGCCTGCTTATCAAAGTACCATTCGTTTGCCGTGTCGAGTTCCTCGAAAATATTCTCGACAAACCGGTATTTTTCGCTCATGCCCATACGGCGGTTGTTTTGCCATCCTCCTTCTAACACAAGCCCTCCTTTGTTATTTTTCCCGGTAATCCTGTAATGAACATCCCTCCACTGGGATGGATGTAATGCGTGTACATACCCGCCACCCGGCGATTTCCAGCGGGCGATACGCTCTGGCGACAAAACATCGTCCGCAGTTCCGCCCAAATAATGGGCAGAAGGATTATAATTGGGATACCTGGCCATATGCTGCAACTGCCCGTTGACGAACAGTTCGTCAAACTGAACATTTTGCTCTACGCTGGCTTTCCAAATACCATTTTGGTAGGGCACCCATTTTAGTTGAAGCACGGCGCCGCCGCTGATAATTACTTTTTGTTTTTTATAGCTGGTCAGCGTAAGTGTGCTGCCGTTTTGCCGTGAATCCGCTGAGGTAAAAACAACAGGCTTATCCAAGCGATAAGCCCCCCTCATTAGATATACGTTTATTTTACCGCTCTGGCTGCGGGCTTTTCCCATCGCCCTGGAAATGGTGGCAAATGGTTTTGTCGCCGTACCCGGACTGGTATCATTCCCATGGGGCGACACAAAATAGTTTGTCTGCGAAAACAATAGCGCCGGACAAAAAAGCGCAGCTACGATAATTATGACTATTTTAAATGTATTCATAAATCTTCTTTCGCGTTTGAAAACAATCTGCTGCTATTCCGTAATAATATCTATTTCGGCATAGCCTTCCTCATTGCTGTTTTCAGTGTTTTTTACTGCTCTCAGTCTGATATACCGGGCTTTTTGACGAGCAAATTTTACCATTTGCCATAAAGGATTGTTTTTAATATTAGGAAATTCACCTTGGCTTACAAGTTTCCAGTTTGCAGTATTTTCTGAAACATAAAACTCATAGCCGGCTATAATACCGGGATTCCATATACTTTGGTCGGGCAGATATCTGAAGCCGGCAACATTTTCATCCTTTCCTAAATCAATGACCATATCTTGTGGCATTTTTTTGTCTTTGCTTTGGTGCCATGCTGTAGATGGATCGCCGTCCAAAATAGCACTGGCCTTTTCATCACCAATGCCAACAATCTTCCAGTCTTTCTTTGAAATATCAAATTTTTCATGCGTCTCCGGGCTGCTTTTATGAGTAGACGGGTCGTAAACGATCGCGCGTATCTCCGGTTTACCTTCTGCAAGGAATGGGCCTTTATATTTTTTTGAACCTGCGCCCGGGGTGCTGCCGTCTGTGGTGAAGTAAATTATCGATTCCTTATCAACCGGGGTTATAGTTATTTCGCCGGCCTGGTTCCGGGTAACGCCAGGTGCGGCAAGTATTTGCGGAGCATAATAAACCCCGACATTGGAAATAAGCAGGCAAGCTTTAGCATCGGTGATATTGAGGCGCACTTTGGTGGCCATCGCCGTTGGGAAGCTTACGATGCGCTTATATCCGATTGTTGTCCCTTTTGCCAGTTCCTGCCATCGGCCATTAATAAACCCTTCAACGGTGAACGCTTTTACACGCTGCCCTAATCGAATATATTCCTGCGCCAAAAAGCGATTAAACCTGGTTGGCTTGTCAAAATTAATAGTTAGCGAGGCCGCTTTAACGTTATCATCTGTGGCCCAATAAGTATTTTTATCATCATCGGTGGCGTTACCTGCACTAAATCCCTTGCTTCCGGCACGTACATTAGATGCTTTTGCTGGCTTGTTTGTTGCCAGGTTTACAGAAAATGCAGCTTTTACTGCCTTGCCAAAATCAAATACGCTTTTTTCATCCGTTAGATGAATAAGGCCGTTGGGCATGATGGGGAAATTGAGCAGCAGATTGCCGTTATGGCCAATTGAATTGTAATAAGTATCCATCAGTTGCGGCACAGTTTTTACTTTTTTGTCTTCGCTCGGGTGGTAAAACCATTCAGGCCTGATAGAAGTATTTACTTCCGCGGGCACCCATGCATTGCCGTTCTCAACGCCATAATGCAACATATTGTAGGGTACGTCGCCGGTGGAATTCAGCAGGCTCCAATTTGTATCGCCAACCGATCCAGATTCAGTGCCCACCCATCGCAGGTCAGCACGATTTCCCCCATCATTCCAGATGACAATATGAGGCTGCAGTTTGCGGACAAGTTTATAGGTATTGGCCCAGTCATAATAAGTTTTACGGTCAATCATACGGGTTTCATTAGCACCACCGTAATAACCCGAGCCGCCGTTGGCGCCGTCAAACCAAATTTCAAAAATGGGGCCGTAATTGGTAAGCAGTTCCGTCAGCTGGTTGCGGAAATAAGTGATATATTCCGGTTTGCCATAGTCGGCCCGGTTTCTGTCCCAGGGGGACAGATAGATACCCAGCTTTAAACCATATTCTTTGCAGGCATCTGCCATCTCCCTCACTACATCCCCTTTGCCGTTTTTCCAGGGAGCATTTTTCACGGAGTATTCTGTGTATTTGGAGGGCCAAAGGCAGAAACCGCAATGGTGTTTGGCGATAAGGATAATCCCTTTCATACCGGCGTTTTTACAGATGCGGGCCCATTGGCGGCTATCTAACGCTGTTGGGTTGAAGAGATTAATATCTTCATTACCGTACCCCCACGACTGGTCGGTATAGGTATTCAGCGACAAATGCACAAACGCATAGTATTGCATTTCCTGCCATCTCATTTGATTTTCCGAAGGGACAGGTCCGCTTGGGGCGGGTGCATTTTTTTGCGCACGACTGTTAAACCAAATCATGAACAAGGCGGCTGTAAATAGACTGGTTTTAACAATTTTAAGCACTTTCATTTTTTTACTTCTTAAATTTTGAAACTGGCACATACTGAACTTTTAGGATCTCTGAATATGAGATCGGCTTTTAGGTCAAGCTCAGTTATTTTTTCAGAATTGATTTGACATTTAAAGTGGCTTCCGATAAACCTGGTGAGCTAACTGTAAGTTTAATATCACCGGTTTGGTGGGTGCTTTTAATTACAACCAATGCTCGTCCGTGCCAAGCTTTATGCGAGTCTCCAACGTATGGGTCGGTATCCTTCATATCAGCATTTGCCACTCCTGCTATAGTACCCGATCCGTCAATATTAAAATGCAGGCGGTTTGCGGCATTTGGCTGAAATATACCGTCCTTGTCGGTTATCTCGATGGTAACGTAAGACAAGTCTTGTCCATTCGCTGTTATATCTTTACGATCAGTAATTAGTTGAATTTTTGCGGCATCGCCTGACGTTTGCAAAATGGTTGATTCAACTTCCTTATCACTGTCCACCCCAACTGCTTTAAGCAGGCCCGGCGAATAAGACACTGTAAATTCAGCTTTATACCCTTGTTCATCAGTAATTAACTTTTCGCCAATGAGTTTATTATTGAGATACAACCTAACTTTGGGATACTTTGAATAAATTTCTACCTGGATATTCTTTCCGGCACACTCCGGCCATGTCCAGCTTTCCCAGGTCGGCCACGCCGACCACAAGGTCGTTTTAATTTCCAGGGGGTCCTGATCCGGCTCACGCACGGCCATATATAGTTTCTCGACATTATTATACAACATGCTTCTGTAATGTGATATAGGCTTTCTCCATCCAATTAAATCAACATCACCGCAATAAGCGCCATGCCAGGGGAAAAAATCATGTTCCCAGTGCTCACCAGGTATGTCACCCGAATAATACCAGCGACCTATTCCCGATTCTCCGAGATAATCAATAGCGGTCCAAACAAAATCCCCAATGACATAATTGTGGTTTTGTACCAATTTCCAATTTGCAAAAGCATCCCTGGGATACGATTCCGTTTGAACAATTATCCGCGAAGGAACCCTTTCATGGTCTGAATGCGCACTTTGCAAGTGATAATTATAACCACTAATATCGTGCGCCGCCATAAGCGGATCAAGAGTTGCCCAATCCTTGCCATCGTCCACAATAGCGGATGTAACGGGGCGGGTAGTATCAATTTTCTTTATATCATTTGCAAGCATTTTGGCTGTTTTAACAGCTTCGGGCCTACCCCTCTCCACTATTTCATTGCCAATACTCCACATAACAATTGAAGGATGATTACGATCACGCAAAACCATCGCATCTAAGTCGCGTTTCCACCAGCGATCAAAATACAGTGAATAGTCCTGTTTATTTTTCCCTACCCGCCAACAGTCAAATGCTTCGTCAACAACTAATAGCCCTAATCTGTCGCAAGTATTTAAAAAAGCTTCCGAAGGGGGATTATGAGATGTCCTTACTGCATTAAATCCCGCTTGTTTG
>JANYAB010000005.1 GCA_025355225.1 Bacteroidota bacterium | reverse complement strand
AATTGATATTGCCCAATATAGCAGTGACATCTTTAAATATCCCAACAGGGTTTTGGAAGGCAATGAAAGAGTTGGGATTGATAGACAGAACATACAATTATGTGCAAAATTAAATAAGACTATGAAACGATACTGCTTGGCCCTTGACTTAAAGGACGACCCGCAACTGATAGCGGAATACGAGCATTGGCATAAGACTGAAAATGGTTGGCCTGAAATAAGAGAAAGCATATTTGATGCGAAAATTAGGGACATGCAGATTTATCGCACAGGCAATCGTTTATTTATGATCATGGAAACAGATGACCTATTTGATGCATCAAAAAAAGAACAGATGGATGCTGCCAATCAAAAAGTACAGGAATGGGAACAGCTGATGTGGAAATTTCAGCAACCATTACCCTGGGCAAATTCAGGTGAGAAATGGGTGGTCATGCAACAGATTTTTCAGCTTTAAAAGAAATAACATGCAAGTTATAGTTTGTGAAGAGCCTGGTAGACTGATATTTAGCCATAGAGAAAAACCGGCCATAGACACAGGTTGCGCCCAGATCAGGATCAGAAGGATCGGCGTCTGCGGTACGGACCTGCACGCCTTCGAAGGTACGCAACCCTATTTTAGCTATCCCCGCATACTGGGACATGAGCTTTCAGGAGAGTTGGTTGAGCCTAACGGCGCGGTGGGTTTTCAAAAAGGAGAGATCGTGACATTTATTCCCTATTTTAATTGTGGTGTTTGTATTGCCTGTAGATATGGGAAGCCCAACTGCTGCACCCAAATTAAGGTTTGCGGAGTACATACGGACGGCGGAATGGCGGAATACCTGAACGTGCCAACGTATTCGCTGGTTCATGGTGAAGGGTTAAGTTACGATGAACTGGCGCTGGTGGAGCCCTTAGCTATTGGCGCTCATGGCATCAAACGGGCGGAGGTAAGGGCCGGCGAATATGTGCTGGTCATTGGTGCAGGACCGATCGGCTTAGGAATTATGGAATTTGCCAGCATTGCAGGAGGCAAAGTAATTGCCATGGACCTAAATGCAAAGCGACTGGAGTTTTGCAAAAACAGGTTGCGGGTGGACCATGTAATAAATGTCGCAACAGAAAATGTCATGGAGCAGCTTTCCAATATAACAAATGGGGATATGCCCACTGTAGTGATAGATGCCACAGGCAGCTTGAAAGCAATTAATGGAGGATTTGAATATATGGCACATGGGGCCAGGTATGTCCTGGTCGGTTTGCAAAAAGGAGAAGTGGGTTTCAGTCATCCTGAGTTTCACAAACGCGAGGCCACATTAATGAGTAGCCGTAATGCTACCCGGGCGGATTTCCAACATGTGATTGCCTCCATGAAAAAAGGTTTGGTGCAACCGGCAAATTACATTACGCATCGTGTGCAATTTGACAGGGTCACAGACGAGTTTGAAAACTGGCTCGATCCGGCAAATGGTGTTATAAAAGCGATGATTGAAGTATAGCGGACTTATCGTAATTACAGGGCAGCCTCCTGTTTTCTAATGACAACTTCTATTGACGCAGCGGCCGGTTGTAATTCAGCATAATATTAAAAGTCGGTTAAAAGGGTCAAACCGAAGCATAGTACGATCTTAAAAAGGCTTAATACTCATTTTACACGCTATTTAATTTTCATTTGCAATTTTTTCAGCACCAATTGCCCGAGTTGCTTACCCTCCGATGTACCTATTATACAGGAATTTTTAAAATGTATTCCGCCGTAAACGCGTGATATGCCAGCTTCGGATGCAGCATCTCTAAACGATTTAAAGCTCATTGGCGCTATTCCAAACTCACTTTCAGAGGTATCGCGGTATGCAAAATTATCACCAAACTGGTAGGTCAAAACTTCGGCTGCAGCAGCTGATATAACCGCATGGCCACTTACATATTCCGGGAATGAGGGCGTTTGAATATATGTTTTCCAATCAGGGTCCAAATATTTTGTAATTACTGTCTCGGGTCGAACTAAATTATATTTATATTTAAAATACCAGCAGTTGATAAATGCATCAAATAAAGCAATCGATGTTTCCGTATATGCGCATACCGTGCTACTAAAATCGGCGTTGCAGGTTTTTGAGGCTATCCCCACGATATTCATCCAATGCCCCCCTGGTGAGAATTTTTTAGTCCCAAAAGTAGCGTGTCCAACTACATTTAATTTAAAAGCATTATCATCCCAAAAATCAGCAATGTGTTTTTGTTCTTTAGTAAGGTTTGCGCCGATCGATTTTACGTCCAGAACGTCTTTATAAAACTGACTGTTTATATCCTTCATATCATATAAAGGTGGTGGTGGCGGAGCCACTTGTGAAGCAGAATCGAGAATTAAGGGCCTGATCTCTCCCCAGTGTGGTTCCAATGCTTGCGCATACATAGGAGGTGTAGGTATCCAACGGCCCTCTTCCCTGGTTATTGTATATTTACTAGCAGACCGTGTTTGTGCATAATGATCGGTTTTACTCCACGTCATAATGTATTTCGCAACAGTATTTGCATAATCTACCGAATTCTCGAAAACATCGGAAGGCATACCCGCGTCTTTTGCTTTTAGTTTTAATTCATCCACATATTCATCCATGCTTCCTTCCGGGAAAGTTACTGCATTGCCTACATGACAAAACGCAAGTACCGCAGCAAATGGATAATCGATTCTGGCACCCCGGGCGGGTCTTGGTACAGCCGGCAAATGTTTTATCTGGCCTGCTAACGATCTGAATTTTTTAGGATATTGGGCGGATACTACCTCATATGCGGCAATATTCGCATATGCATAGTTACGAGAAGCAATAACCGGTGGGAAATTATTTTCAAGTATAATATCATTCAGTTTTTTTTCGGTAACACGATATAATTCAGGATTATCAGTAATATTTTGATAATCGGGTTTTTTGCAAGAACAAAACAATAGGATTGTCCATGCTATCAAGAATAGCAAACGATTCATCATGCTGCATTAAATTATAACTCTCTTAACCAGATATTCCGGTAACTTATAGGCTCACTTTTATCCCCATGAGCCTGTAATTTGATGGGCGAGGGGCCATGCTTGCGATATGCGGGCTGGCCTATATAAGGCGTATCACCCTTTAATTCGAAATTATTTTGGACAAGTATCCCATTGTGGAACGCTGTGACGCGAGCTGGTAACTTTAGAGAACCGTCATCGTTAAATCTTGGGGCCGTCCAAATTACATCATAAGTTTGCCATTTACCAGGCGGCAAGGCTGCATTGGCTAATGGAATTGATTGTTTATAAATACTACCCACCTGTCCATTTACATAAGTTGGATTGTTATAATTGTCGAGCACCTGCAACTCGTACCCGCCAGCTCCCCATGGTAATGCCGCTAAAAAAATGCCGCTGTTTCCGCGGGCCTGGCCCGATCCTGTTATGTTAGAAGGTATCCGGTATTCAATATGTAATTGAAAATCCATAAAATGCCTGCGGGTTTGGATATCCCCCACACTTTTGTTCACAGTTATTGCGCCATCGGCAACAACCCATGTAGCAGCCACGGTGGTGTCTTTTGTTAATACCCATTCGTCGAGGTTTTTCCCGTCAAACAAAACAATGGCATCTGATGGCGCTTCCCCGTATACTTTTGCGGGTGTTACAATTTTGGGCACCGGCGTATAATATTCGGTTTCTTCGGGTTTTGCAGTTTGTTGGGCGCTTGCCATAAAGAAACTGCCGGTTAGTACTATTGTAAATATCAGTTTATATTTCATGTTATTAGTTTATTGGTTCACCGATTCATTGGTGGGTTGATTATTAGAGTTTTTTTAGGTTTTTGCCGGGCCTTTCTACGTCCAGCTAAACCGTTCACCTTTTACCTCTATCCTTTCCCCTTTTTAAATATTCCCCTTTTTCAATTCATCTACGGCATATGCGGCAGCGCGTGCTGTAAGGGCCATGTAGGTAAGTGAAGGATTCTGGCAGGCGCTTGAGGTCATACAGGCACCGTCTGTGACAAACACATTTTTCGCATCCCAAACCTGGTTATGTGCATTAAGTACGGACGTTTTGGAATCTTTACCCATGCGTGCGCTGCCCATTTCGTGGATACCCTGACCGATGGCGTAATTTTTATCCCAGGTAGTTATATTTTTTACTCCAACTGCCTCATACATGGCAACCAACTCCTTGATGATATCTTTACGCATATTTAATTCATTTTCCTTCAACCCAGCGTCCATTGAAAGTACAGGCAGGCCCCACTTGTCTTTCACATTTTTATCAAGCGTTATTTTGTTATCGTGATAAGGCAATATTTCGCCAAAACCGGTTGCACCAATGTGCCAGGAACCGGGCTCTGTTAGCGCATCCTTGAAATTGCCACCTACGTTCATTTCAGCTACCTCGCGACTCCAATTCTCCCTGCTGGCGCTACCCTGGTAGCCATAACCTCGCAGAAAATCCCTTTTATCACCAAATAAATTGACAAAACGAGGAATATAAAAGCCATTTGCCCTGCGACCGAAGTAGTATTTATCTTCGTATCCTTCTATTTCTCCCTGGGCACCAAGCATATAATGATGGTCCATAATATTGTGGCCTAGTTCGCCGCTGTTGCTGCCTAATCCTTCCGGCCAAATATCGGTTGCCGTATTCATTAAAACCCACGCACTATTTAATGTTGAGGCATTCAGGAAAACTATTTTAGAATGGAACTCATAGGTTTTATTTGTTTCCGCATCAAGCACTTCCACACCTGTTGCCTTCCTGGTGTCTTTATTGTACAAAATCCTAGTTACAATTGACCATGGCCTCACGGTAAGATTACCTGTTGCTACCGCTGCGGGGAGAGTTGAAGATTGTGTACTAAAATAACCGCCGAAAGGGCAACCCTCCCAACACCTGTTCCTGAACTGACATTGTGTTCTGCCAGGGATAGCCTTAGTAAGATTAGCCACACGGCCAATGAACATGTGCCGTTGATCTTTATAATAGGCTTTTATTCTTGATGCGACATCTTTCTCAACACAATTCAGCTCCATAGGCGGTAAAAAATGACCATCTGGCAAGTGAGACAAACCTTCCATAGAACCACTAATACCTGCAAATTTTTCAACATGATCGTACCATGGTTGCATGTCTTTATAACGAATGGGCCAGTCAATAGCAATGCCATCTTTTGCGTTGGCTTCAAAATCAAAATCACTCCAGCGATAACTTTGCCTGCCCCACAAAGTAGATCTACCGCCCAGTTGGTAGGAACGCCACCACGTGAACGGCTTCACTTCTACATAAGGGCTATCTTTTTCATTGGTCCATGAACTCATAAGGGCTTCCTGTGCAGCAGTTCCATACATGGCCCAGTCACGGGATATGACGGGATTATCTTTTTTTTGCTGCGCCGTTGCTTGCCCACGATGTTTAAACTCCCATGGATTTTTGGTTGCAGTAACATAATCTTTAATATGTTCGTAATTACGCCCACGTTCAAGCATTAAGACTTTCAGGCCTTTTTCGGTCAGTTCCTTTGCAGCCCACCCGCCACTAATGCCTGAACCAATTACAATGGCATCATAGGAGTTTTGAATTTTTGCTTTGGTATTTACATTCAATGAATCGATTGGCATTTGATTATATTGGGATTTTAGTGTTGACTTAAATTATAGTTCAGCAATTTCTATTTTTCGGTAATAAATTTCTGCGCCTTCGGATTGTATAATTATCCGCCCATCATTCAGCGATGGTGATTCGGCCGTATTTACTACCACTCCATTTACAACGTAGGTAATTTTACCCTTATCAGCTATTACTTCTACTGTGTTCCATTCGCCGGTCGGTTTTTCCGCGTTCTTTTTTTTCACTATGCGGTTAAAATCATGTGGAATACTCCGTTTTCCATCAGTGACCAGGGTAACACTGTCAATCAACCAAATGTCACCCACATCGCCTTCCTGTATTTGGCATTCAATGGCTTTTGGCCATACCTTATCTGATGAATCGGTTTGCACATAGTACAAAATTCCGTTATCCCTTTTGGTGGTATCGGCATCTCTTGGCGGATATTTTTTTACACCCCATTTAAATTCAGCCACCAAATGGAAATTCTTATACTTCTTTTCGGTACACAGGTATCCAAATTCTTTACCTGTAATATGCAGCATGCCATTTTCTACCGAGAAAACTTTTTCGGAATCATTGTTTTTCCCTTTCGATGCCAGGAAGCTGTACCACCCTTTAAAATCTTTGCCATTAAAAAGAGGAGTTTCTTTTACTACTGTTTGCTGTGCATTAACAAAACCACAACAACCAATGAGGCCTATGGCCAATAATAGTTTTTTCATGAGTTTGGATTAAAAATTTTATTTAGTAGCTTCATTTTTTATCAGGAGTTCTTACCAATACCTCTGTTTTATCATTATTTTTAGCGACGATCAGCAGCTTGTTCTTTCCGGCTTTGATCTCTTTCATGTCTCGGACTGCTCCCTTGATCACTATACCACTTGTTTGCGGTTTGATAGCTTTAAAGTCACCTTTACCGTTTCCTTTGAGCAGCAAACCGTAACTAGCATCGTAGATGCCCACCTCTGGCTTCGACTGATAAAAGTTACCCCCCAGCAGGATGTCCAGTTTCCCGTCTCCGTCATAATCTTTTATATCCAACGCGAAAACCGTCGAAAACTGTGCCTCTATAGGCAAGGGCTTTGTCGTAAATGTCCCGTTCCGGTTGTTCATCAGCACGCTGCTTCGCATTTCATAAACATCCAGCTTATCCATCTTTTGTAACAGATCCTTCCCAAATATGTCTTCCATCGTTTGTTCCTTGTACTGGGCATACCGCAGGTATTTCTTCTTCAGGTAGGGCAGTTCGCCTACCAGATCGTGCCGCAATACCATAGGGTATTGTTTATCTCCGTTATAGGTGCATACAACCTGATCTATACTCCCGTTATTGCCAAAATCACCCACGTACATACTCACTGGTTTTTGCGGGCTTGCCTTAAACCTGGAGTTTAACCCATGGTTACCAGCCACAATATCAGGATAGCCGTCGCCGTCTATATCGGCTATCTGCAGCCTGTTCCACCACCCATTGCTTTTATCAAGCCCCGCCTCCCTGGTAACTTCCCTTAAAAAATGCCCTCCTTCGTTATGAAATATCCTGATTGGCATGTACTCTCCGCATACGACCAGATCGGGCCGGCCGTCGCGGTCATAGTCAAACCATTTCGCATCGGTCACCATACCCAATTCCTTTAAACCCGGGGCTACTTTATCGGTCACATCCGTAAAAACGCCTTTTCCGTTGTTCTCCAAAATATACCCTTTGCAGGGATAACCATACTTGCCCGGTTTTAGCCGGACGCCTACAAACAAATCCTGATCGCCATCGCCGTCAAAATCAGCCGCGGTTACGCATGAACTGCTTTCAAACTGAAATGAGGGAAGTACCTGCGGCGATTTGGTGAAATGGCCCTTCCCGTCATTGATGTACAAACGGTCGATCAGTTCGGTGGAGTTGGCCGAAAATTCGTTCCCGCCGCTGCATACATATAAATCCAGGTCGCCATCGCCGTCCGCGTCGAAAAATAAACAGTCGGTATCTTCACTGGCTTTGTCCTTTTCAAATAATTGTTGGTTACTCCGCTTAAAGCGACCATCTTTGGTCTGGATATACAATACCCCGGCCTGATCTTTAGCTCCGCAGATATAGAAGTCTTCCAGGCCATCGCCGTTTACATCGCCTTTGGCTATCCGCGGGCCATCGGTGGAGTGCATCTGAAATATTAATTTTTCCCTGTCGAAATCCGAAAAATCATCTTCCTTGTGTACAAAGTCTATCCCATGGTTATCTGCGCTCTGCTCAAACAGCGGTTTGGCCGCGGGAGGCTTGATATTAGGTTTCTTTGGCAACATCGACTCACTTTGCTTTACCGTGATTATTTGGTTGGGCATAACTCCTTTTAATATCTTCTGTTTGCCATCGGGC
>JANYAB010000814.1 GCA_025355225.1 Bacteroidota bacterium | reverse complement strand
TTATGCGTTAACCTCGATAGCACTGTTCGAGTCGTTCATCACCTGCTGGGAGGTGAAATATAAATATAGTTACGAACGCCCGGTATCGGTAATCAATGAAAAGATGGACCATAACTGGCTGCCCTTGCTGCAGACCCCGCCCTTTCCGGAATACACGGCGGGACACAGTACGATCAGTGCGGCATCTGCAACCGTGCTAACGCATTTATTCGGCGACAACTTTGCTTTCCTGGACACCAGCGACAAACTTTATATCGGCTTGGAGCGTCATTTTGACTCCTTCAACAAGGCAGCAGCAGAAACAGCAATGAGCCGGTTTTACGGAGGTATCCATTATTTGAACAGTTCCCAGGTTGGTGCACACCAGGGAAATCAGATAGGGGAATACATCTGGAATAAATTAAAACTGGCCAACTGAGGACCTCAATATATTATTAACCGACAACAATCAAACAATCAATCTAAAAACTAATCAATCTAACAAATCAACAAACAATGAAATCAACCTTACAATTATTTGCCCTTCTAATTCTTTGTATTTTACTAAACAATTCAAATGCATCCGCACAAGGGTGCGTAGCTATCAGGAGTACAGGCGGTGTAACCACCATGGATGAGCATCCTGACAGCGCAACAAAAAAAGGGGAATGGCTCTTTAACAGCAACTCCCGCTATTATAAATCTTTCAGGCACTTTGTTGGTAAACAGGAACAATACCAGCGTTTAGCCTTACATAATAACGTAATTAATAAAGTAGTTACCCAAGACTTTTCATTCACCAGGATATTTAATGACAGGTGGTCAATAGCTTTGGATATACCTTATGCCGATAACAGCCGTTCGCAATTAGCAGGAACTGCGAGGTTCAGCACACATACATTTGGTGTGGGTGATATCCGCGTTACCGGTTATTATTGGTTATTTAACCCTGCTACATCTCATAACGGAAATGTGCAGGTGGGTTTAGGGGCAAAGTTCGCTACAGGTGCGTATAATTTAACCGATTATTTTTTGCAAAAAGATGGTACAAAACTTCTCGGCCCTGTTGACCAGTCCATCCAATTGGGCGACGGTGGATCAGGTGTTAGCGCAGAAGTAAATGCTTATTACAACTTATCGCACAAATTTGGGTTTTATGGTAACTTCTTTTACCTCGCTAATCCAAGGGACGTAAATGGTACCCCACGGTCGGTGTCACCTGCAAGTGCCACAACTATAGCCGCTACCGGCGATGTAGAAAGTGTGCCTGACCAGATGTTGATAAGGGCCGGCGCAAGTCTCTCCGTTAAGCGTTTCGACTTTTCATTAGGTGTTCGTGACGATGCGTTACCTGTGCGCGACCTATTAGGTAACAGCGATGGTTTCAGAAGGCCGGGTTACATTATATCTGCTGAGCCTGGGATAACTTACCGGTTTAAAAATATTGCCATATATGGATTTGTGCCAATTGCTATTATTCGTGACAGGACACAAAGCATACCAGATCTTAGGACAACATCAATGACAGGGGTAGTTACACACGGTGATGCCGCTTTCGCCGATTACGTAGTTAACATCGGTCTTACAGTGAAATTTTAGTTAAACATATATTTATTGGGATTAATTTAGTTGAAGCCGGGTGTGAGATCCCCGGCTTTTTTTATTTTAAGATATTTTGCTTTGAACGGGCAATTTGAATATTAATATTCTGTGTGTCGTTAAAACTTTATAGTTTTATATAATGAATACACCTGAACAAAATTTTGCAGCGCTCGGTCTCAATTTACCTCCTGCACCTCTGCCACTTGGCGTATATAAACCCTGTTTAATAGATGGAAAATACCTTTATGTTTCTGGCCACGGTACAGTTAAAGATGATAAAAGCCTGATTATTGGCCGTATTGGCGAGACGATGAATGCCGAAGAAGGAAAGCTGGCGGCGAGGCAGGTAGGGTTAGCTATATTGTCGACTATAAAAACAAATTTAGGGAGCCTTGATAAAGTTAAGCGGGTTATTAAAGTATTGGGAATGGTGAATTGTACTCCTGATTTTGAAAAGCACCCTTTTATCATCAACGGCTGCAGCGAATTATTCGCAAAGGTGTGGGGAGAAGATAATGGCATTGGCGTTCGTAGCGCAGTCGGGATGGGTTCGCTGCCCGATAATATACCTGTGGAGGTAGAGGCTTTGTTCGAGTTGGTTTAATGTCCGTAAGTCGGAAAGTAAAAGATGACAGAAAATAATTGGTATACGATAAAGGATATTGAAAACCTGGATACACCGGCATTGGTGATCTATCCCCAACGGGTAAAAGAAAATATCGATACACTTAAAAGCTTAATCGATGATGTGGCGCGTTTGCGCCCGCACGTCAAAACGCATAAAAGTAAAGAAGCTACATTGCTGATGATGGACGCGGGTATTACCATGTTTAAATGTGCTACCATTGCCGAAGCTGAAATGCTGGGAATGTGCCGCGCGCCCGATGTTTTGCTGGCCTATCAACCTGTTGGGCCCAAGTTGGACAGATTCATAAAATTGATCCGTACCTATCCTGATACAAAATATTCTTGCCTGGTTGATAATTTTATAGCAGCCAAAAATTTATCAGATGCGGCCCTAAAACATTATCTGCAAGCTGCTGTTTATATCGACTTGAATGTCGGCATGAACAGAACAGGAATAGCTCCTGGTTTTGAAGCTTTAAAGTTATACCTGGATTGTGCATCGTTACCAGGGATAATTCTATTTGGGTTACACGCTTACGATGGGCATATCCACGATGCTGATCTGACGGTTCGGACGAAAAAATGTAATGAGGCTTTCGCACCTGTAAAAAAACTACAGGAGGATATTAAGAAAAAAGGCTTTCCTAAACCGGTTATAGTAGCCGGTGGCTCGCCTACATTTACTATCCATACACAAAGAAAAGAGGTGGAGTGCAGTCCGGGCACTTTTGTTTACTGGGACAGGGGATACAGTTTGGCGTGTATGGAGCAGCCTTTTTTAACCGCGGCTTTGGTAGTGTCCCGTATTATCTCGTTACCCGATAAAACAAAACTTTGTTTGGATGTGGGCCATAAATCAGTATCGGCGGAAAATGAATTGAGTAAAAGAATTTTTTTCTTAAATGCCCCTGAACTAATAATGACCGGCCAAAGCGAAGAACATTTGGTAGTGGATGCAGGTGCAGGTCATCATTACAAAGTCGGCGATGTTTTATATGGTTTGCCATACCATATTTGCCCAACTATTGCTTTATACGAACGGGGAATAACCATTGCAAACAATAAAGTACATGGCGAATGGCGCAATATAGCCCGTGACCGTAAGATCACCATTTAAAACGCGTTGTGTCATTGGAAATATAAAATAGAATTGTGTTTTTCTGCGGAATACAATTTCTTTCTTTGATATTCCACCCGCTATCAACTAACACTTTTTAATATTTTTAGGGTTTGAGGTCTAAATATATCTATATTTACTTTTGTCATAGTATTGTAAACCATACACCAAAATAGTTGTTATCAACTATATAAACCTGAGGCCCTAAAATGAGAAAAGTATTTTATCTGGCGATAGCTTTGTCATTGACATTTTTTGCGACTTCCTGCTCCAAAGACAGGAAGGCAAGAAACTATAACGACAAGCCTGTGCTCGGCAATATTGATTTAAACTTGATAAAAAATGGAATTGAGCAGGAGCTAACAGAAGTAAAAGCGTCTTCAATTGCTCAAAGTAATTCAAAAAATCCGAAAGTAATTAGTTTTGCCAATATGATCGCTAATGATCATAAATTGACTGAAGACGGACTAAAAAAGATAGAAGCTAATAACCTTGTGCAAGGTAACGACTCCATCAGTACGAGTGATATGCAAAGGATCGACAGTATCTCAAAACTAACGGATGCACAGTTTGATAAAGCTTATTTACACATCATGATTGAGGATCATAGAAAGGCAATAAAATTATTTTATGATGCCAGTCAAACTAAAAATGCTCCTATCCAAAAATTTACCCGAAAGACCCTGCCAATCCTGCAAATGCATTTAGATTCAGCAAAAGCTATCATTGCCGATTTGAAATAGATTGACAAAACGGTGCTATCATTTGTTAATATTCAAAATTCGGTATATTTATTATTTCTGTAATTCTGATTCAGACAATGGCCAATGTTTTACTCCGCAGCGCTGAAGGAAAATGGATAATGACCTCGGCTATTATGGCCTCGGCTATGGCTTTTATTGATAGCACGGCGCTTAATGTAGTTTTACCAGCGCTTCAGCTAAGCTTGCACGCCACCGGCACAGACCTTTTCTGGTTATTGAATGCTTACCTGCTAATGCTCGCGTCTCTTATACTCATTGGGGGCTCTTTAGGTGATAAGCTGGGCCGCAGAAAAGTATTTATGATGGGCATCCTAATTTTTATTGCCGGTTCAACCGCCTGTGGATTTGCACCGAATATCAATATATTAATTCTTTCCAGGATCGCACAAGGAGTGGGAGGTGCATTTATGATACCAGGAAGCTTATCATTGATCTCTTCTTCTATCGATGAAAAAGAAAGGGGCAAGGCCATCGGCACCTGGTCGGCTGTTACTACGGTGGTAACCATGGGGGGGCCGGTTTTGGGTGGGGCTTTGGCAGATGCGGGCTTGTGGCGCTATATATTTTTCATTAACGTACCGATCGGTTTGGCAGCACTGGTTATTTTAGCATTAAAAGTAAAAGAAATCAGGGATATGGACAGCGATACAGCCATCGATTTTCCAGGGGCTGTCGCTATAGCATTGGGTTTGGCTTTGCTTACCTTCGGTTTCCTGCGTATACCGGCCATAGGGTTGGGCAACTGGCAGGTATATAGCTCTTTGGTTGCCGGACTGTTACTTCTGATCGCTTTCCTGCTTATTGAAGCTAAAAGCAAACGCCCAATGATGCCCTTGCAATTATTCGCTAATTCAACCTTTAGCGGAGCTAATCTGCTGACCTTTTTCCTGTACGCCGGTCTCGGTTCAGGTATGTTGTTTCTTTCTTTAAATCTGGTGCAGGCACAAGGTTACAGCCAGTTACAGTCGGGTCTTACTTTTTTGCCATTCACCGTTTTAATGATCATTATAGCGCGATATGCAGGCGGGCTTGCAGATAAATTCGGCCCGAGATTGTTGCTGATCCTGGGCCCGGCTACATCGGGTGCGGGGTTACTAATATTATCCTTTGTAAAACAAACCAATGGACCAGCGGAATACTGGACAACGTTCTTCCCGGGAATACTTGTATTTGGCCTTGGCATGTCATTCACAGTAGCGCCCCTTACAGCTGCGGTGATGGGCTCTGTGAGCGATCATTTTTCGGGAACAGCTTCGGGCATCAATAACGCACTGACACGCATAGCCAACGTATTTGCAAACGCCATCTTCGGCGCTTTAGCCGTACTGTTTTTTGCAGGGGCATTACAGGGCCAGATAAAAAACCTGACGATGAATGTAAAGGACAAACAAGCGGTTACTGCTGAGGCGGCAAACCTGGGCAATGCCAAAGTTCCAGCTCAAATTAATACTGCGGATAAAAAAATAATAACTCGTGCTTACAAAGCCAGTTTTATTGATGCCTATTCCAATATTATGCGCATATCTGCGGGGCTTGGTTTCTTAGGAGCGCTGATGGCATTTGTTTTTATAAGGGATAGCGCAGTAAAGAAAGTATAGGATATGTAAAGCAATAAAAGCCCCTGCCGGTAGCAACCACAAGGGCTTAATGCGAATTTCAGGCATCAATTATTATTTAGTTAAAAACCCGTACAGGCCATGTGTTTCACCATTCGGCCCGGCTGTGAAATACAACGAATCGGTAGGGCTCCCTACCCCATGCTGATTACCCTTCAAAAAATCAATAGCCCACAATCCATCAATAGTCAAGTGTTTAGCATGGGCGAGCAATTGGCCCATATAAACCCCATAGAAATCGTAAATATCGATGCGGCCGCTGCCAAAATTGCCGACAAGAAGATTTTCAACATTAGTAGCAAAACCGGCAGGCGCCACTGTCATGCCCCACGGCGAGTCGAGATCACCTTTGGATGCTAAGCGGCGGAGAAAGCTGCCTTTGTTGTTAAGAACATCCACATATCCGTTACCAAGGCCAGGCTGGTCATCATGGTTGTCAGGACCTTTTTGTTTCGCATAGGTCAAATATAAATCCCCTCCTATATTCTGGATACCAAACGGTGCAAAACCAGCAGGAATGGTAGGATCAGTAACAAGTGGCCTACTTGGGACAGGATTGAAGTTTTTGTCAAAAACATCAATTGTGCCCGCGTGGAAATTAGTAGCATAAAGGTAATTATCGGTGCCATCATTAGCCATTGCTAAACCTTTATACACGGCACCGGATGCGGAATTGTCTACAACTACCGTTGTTGCGGCGCCCCCTTTCCAGCCCGAAATTGTGCCGTCCTCACTGGCAAATATGAACTTATAGCCTCCGAAATCTGCTGTGCCATTAAAAACAACTCCGGTGGGCGATCCAATCAGGCCTGGCGCAGCACCAGTTATAGCAACCGGGGCTAGTACAGTTACTCCTGTAGTCCTATTGTAAATGGTACTCACATGCATTCCGTTTGACGCAATCCATACCGGGCTAGTTGGAGAAGCGGCCATTCCCCATGCATTTACGAGGTTGGGATCAATTATAGCAGCGCCAAAACCCGGAGCATCAGCGACAAGATTTGTCTGATTGTAAGGAGTTAGACTATTCGGCCTTAGAAGACTTTGATACGGAAGATTTACCTTTGCAGTTGGAGTTGACGCGTCTTTTTTACATGCATAAAAAAAAGCGATTGCCAACATTGCAAAAACGATTGATTTGATGTTAATTGACTTTTTCATGGTTTTTTTCATTAAATTTTAATGACCATATCTGTCAATCATAGGAGGTTTTTTAATTACATTATTCGTTGGTTTTATACGTACCTGGTGCCTCCTTTCTTTTTTATTAACATTTTAATGATTAATATGTTTTTGCTTATATAAAAACAAGATTTGCTTATGAAAAACAAGGATTCGCTTATGAAAAAATTAGGATTTGCTTATAAAAAACAAGGATTCACTTATAAAAAACAAGTATCAGCTTATAAAGCAATTAGGGTTTGCTTATAAAAAAACAAGGATTGGTTTTGTAAGGATAAGTATTTTTTATATAAAAAACAAGTATTTTCTCATAAAAAGAATAAGGGTTTGTGTATATAAAAATAAGGAGAATACTCGATTGAACCACGACTGCCGTCAATACAAAAACATAGTGTTCCATATTACAATGGAACGTCCTGAAAAGTGGCATTTTTTTTGGTTGATTAAGAGAGTGGTTTATTAGCTTGACTAAGTTTTAGCCCAGGTAACCTATTCAACCATTCACAAATCCCTTCTCACAACCTCACCCGTTTTCTTATGTTTGAGGATTAATTTTTTCTCACCATTTGGCAATATTTCTTCTTTGATCAGGTGAAAATCTTCATCGTATGAAGCAAAAGCATGTGCTTCGGTAACATCGGTTCTGCCACGCCAGGCATCCAATTGTACAGGCTCCCAAATCCCTGATTTTGCAGAGCGATAAGCGGCATCTATGATTGAATTTACTACATAACCGTCATAAAACGTTTCTGACGGTTCGCGCATGCCTTCGATAGCTTCAAACATATCGGTGAACATGTGGCTGTAACCCAGTTCGTGTATCTCATCTCCAACCGGGAACAGCCAGCCGCTGTTTGATTCTGCTTTTTCGGCAACGTAGGTACCTCCTTTGCCGGTAGTGAACATTTCGAAGCCTGTACGCATGAAATTGTTCAGCCAAATGGTTCCTTCGGTACCCATTACTTCGTCCCTAAGGTCCATGCCGCCGCGGAAACACCAGCTTACTTCAAATTGCCCGATAGCCCCATTGGCATATTTTACCATGCCGATAGCGTTATCTTCCGCATCTATTGGATGAACTTGTGTGGCTGCCCAGCACATCACCTCAACCGGCTTAATATCCTTGCCTATGAAATTGCGCGAGATCTCGATACAATGGCATCCCAGGTCGACAATAGCACCGCCACCTGATTTTTCCTTGTTCCAAAACCAATCACTATGCGGACCGGGGTGTGTTTCCCTTGATTTTGCCCAAAGTATACGGCCGAGGCTACCAGCTTTAATGCTGTCTAATGATTTCAGGAACTTAGGGGTATAGCAAAGGTCTTCCAGGTAACCGCCCATAATTCCGGCCTCCTCTACCAATGCCAGCATTTTCTTCGCTTCTTCGCCTGTCCTGCCCAACGGCTTTGTGCATAAAACATGTTTTCCTGCTTTTGCGCAAGCTTCAACCGCCGCCAAATGCAGATCGTTGGAAAGTGCAATGACCACCACATCTACTTCCGGATGTTCGATGGCTTCGGCCATACTCGTGGTATGGTATGGTAAATTATAGTCTTTTGCAAATTTTTCAGCCTTGTCCGAAGTCCGGGAATACACGGTATGCAAAGTGTCCTTCCTCCTTTGGCCAACCAACGAGTCGGCATAAAACCGGGCGATAAAACCCGATCCCAACATTGCTATTTTCATATTTGTTTTTTGTTGAATATGTTAGATTGGGTAGATGAAATTATTCCGCCAAACATAATTAACTCATTTAACTTAATCAACCTCACTTTTCCCATCCAGTATCCTTTAAAGCGGGGTCATTTTCTTTTTTCAGGAAATCATTGTCAGATAGTGAGGAGGCTTCCCACTCCAAAATGGCTTCGTCGGGCACTATATTAACCGGGGTTTTCCAAGAGGTTGAAGTTTCGTTATAAGCCAGGTTTGATTGTGACGAGAAGCAGGAGATAATGGACCATCGGGCATTATCTGATAAATTCGCTTCGGAGCGATGCAGCAAATTGCTATGGAAAAACAAGGCGTCACCTGGCTGCAGCTCGCTATAAACCAGTTCCATGGTTTTTAGTGCGTTGTTAACCATCGTCATATCAGCACCCACCTGCTCGCCCGAGAAGCCGTGATTTACCCTGCCTAATTTATGCGAGCCGCGGATTACCTGCAGGCAGCCGTTTTCTTTATTAGCGGTCGTTAAAGCAATCATTACACTCATCAACTGGTCGGGGAACATGAATTGATTTTTGTACCAGTAACCATAATCCTGGTGCCATTCCCAGGCACCACCTACCCTGGGTTCCTTTTGCATTAGCTTGGAATGAAAATGACAGACAGGGGCATCACTGTCAAGCAATTGAGCTACTGAGGATACCATTTTTTTGCTCCGGGTAAGATAGCCAAATACATCATTTCCAGGGGTGAACCATAAGGACAATCTTGTTTTCTTTCCGGTCTGATCATTCAGATCCAATGCATTTTCGCGCATAGCATCATCTTCCAACGCCGTTTTGTACAGTTTGGTGATCTCGGGCTTTGAACAAAAATCCTTTACCAACAAATAGCCATCGCGGTGATAATCGGCAATTTGGGCGATTGTAAATGGTTTAAATGGCATATAATTGATTTATAGGTAAAGCTATAATATTACAGTATTATTAACGTGTTGTGCGATTAAAAAAATGATATTAAAATGAAAGAAAAAGTTGTGCATTACATTGATAATCAATATATTAAAGAATATTTAACGCCAATTAAATTTTTCTTTATGCACAACCTTTCGAGCAATTTCTATCTATT
>JANYAB010000779.1 GCA_025355225.1 Bacteroidota bacterium | reverse complement strand
GAATCAGTTTCAACGCCCAATTTTTCCAGGGTTTCGTTTATGTCTATTACCATTTGATCGGGTCCGCACACATAAAAATGCTTTGTGAAATCTTTAATCTCAGCCTTTAAAAAGTCACCATCAATTCTTCGATGATCGTTTTTACCTCCTTTTTGATGTGTTGTTGTAAACAGGATATGAAGACCCGGCATTGCCTTAAACTCTTGTTCCAGAATAATATCCTGGTCTGTTTGATTGGAGAAAAATAAGGTATTGCCTTCCAGCCTCTTGTCCTTATGCAATTGGCGCAATATGGCAATAAATGGTGTGATCCCTGCCCCGCCTGCTATAAAGTATCCCGGGCCCTTGTATTCAATAGCTCCCCAAACATCTCTCAAAATTACTTCGTCGCCAACAAGCAGTTCGCCTAAGTGGTTAGTTACTCCGCTGTGGTCGCGATATATCTTGATCGTAAATTCCAGGTAAGGATCATCATTAAGACAAGTAAAAGTGAAGGGCCGTTTTTCATCTTTCCATTCTTTTTCGTTTATAGAGAGCTCTGTTGCCTGGCCCGGGTTAAAATGAAATCCTTCGGGCTTTTCTATTCGAAATTGTTTAACGTTATGCGTAACGTTTGCAATGGAAATGATTTTGACAATATGTTCCATGAGACTAAAGTTTTAAACAAACGAGGTTAGTTATAAAATCAAATGCAACCTTTTTTGTTTTCTCTGCCGAAAATAAAATACAAATTATTTCTGCTTGATAGGGTAAATAAACGTAAGTCATTTTTTCATTTTGATGCATTTAACGTTTTAAATACATACTCTTTATAACTTGCGCCAATAGGTATTTCAACGGTGCCAATTTCTATATCCGAAGCTGTAAAAGCGGTTATGTTTTTTAAGTTAACAATGAAGGAACGATGGATCCGTAAAAATCCCCTATTGGTCAATTCGTCATCAAGATCGCTTATTTTGTATTTCGCAATGATTTCCTTTTCAGTGGTATAAAGCTTAACATAATCCTTTAAACTTTCAGCATACAAAATATCATCAATATTTAATTTCAAATACCGGGTGCCTGATTTTATATAAATAAATTGTGCTTCGGAGGATGGCAAAACAGCGGCGATAGTTTGGTTACTATTGCGCAAATAACGTTCGATGGACTTAAAAAAGCGATCGAAGGTAATAGGCTTAAGTAAATAGTCCACAATATCCAGATCATATCCATCCAGGGCGTATTCCCGGTGCGCCGTAGTGATTATTGTTTTTGGAGGGTTTCGCACTGTTTTAAGCAGATCCAACCCTGATATCTTTGGCATTTTAATATCCAAAAACAAAAGGTCGATCTGTTGGGTGCTTAAAATCTCCAACGCCCTTACCGCATTATTGCAGGATCCGGCAATCTCAAAAAAATCCAGTTGCCGCAGGTGTTTTTCCAACAGTGTTATTGCCAAAGGCTCATCGTCAACCAAGAGGCACCTTATCTTCATTCCTTGCCTTTTTTTAAATCAATTGTAAGGGTAACCGTAAAAATGGCATTTGTCTGCTCAACCATTAAGCTGTGCTTTTTTGGATAAATCAGTTCCAATTGCTTCTTTAAATTTGGCAATCCTATTTTCATGCCCTCTTTTGTTATGTGTATCGGAGTAAATGAATTGGATACTATAAAGCTAAAAGTATTTTCATCGGCCTTCAGGTTGATATTTATTATTGGATTACCAATCTCATCACCGGCGCCATGTTTAAAAGCATTTTCAACGATTGATACTAAGATCAATGGTGCAATAGCTATGTCCTGTTCAATATTTGTTTCAAAATTCACCTTCAGCCGTTCATCATATCGTAGTTTCTCTAATCCAATATAATTATTCAATAAAGATATTTCACCAGAAAGTGGCACGTATAAACTATTGCAACGGTACAGGATATAATCTAAAATTTCGGATAGACGGCCTATTGATGCGGAGGTTACAGGCGAATTGCTTAAAGAAAGCGAATAAATATTGTTTAAAGTATTAAATAAAAAATGGGGGTTTAATTGTGTTTTTAATAACCGCAACTCCGTTTCGGCTTTTTCCTTTTCTAAAGTCAGGGTATGTTTTTGTATGATAAGCTGATCTTTCAGCAATTTTAAAAACATAAAGATAAAAGCTACCGAAAAAATACGGAAGAAATACACGTATACTAACTTTAACAGGTTAGTTAATATTTCTACAATGTTCTCTTTCGGGTTATGATGCCGTCCATAAAATGGTTCTTCTACGTAAATTACTTCAATCCTTGAAAGCACACAGATAATATAGCTGCTGATTATAAAATAAATAAATGCCTCCGCATATTTCTGCCTATAAAAAAAACGGGGAACTATAAAATAAGCCAAAAAGTAGGCCGCAGGTATCTGGGCTAACAAGTTCGTTCCGTCGCCCATTAAGTTGTTTTTAAAAGGAACCTGATCCGAGTTATAATAACTGCTCGAACTTAATTGTAGCAGCAACACTATCAACCAAAACAACAAATGGCTTAATGCCCTGTGCTCTCTATTATAATCGATTACCTTTTCAAAAAAACTCATTCTATAACAAGTATACGGTTTAAGCCAATTCCATTTAACAATAGTCGACGAACAAGCAAAATCGCCCCCTGAATAAAGGGGAATAAAGTCCAAACCTGGTTTAAACTATAAAACCCATCGTTCGACGATTGTTACACGGTCTCTGCCATCGATCCCAATTTCATAAACGAATAATATTGAATATTAGGGCAAACAACAAATAATGAGCTCTGAACCCATGTCTATCCCTTCAAAAATTCTTCAAGTTTTAGCAATGTTCGTGCTAACTATAGTTCAGCTAAAGGCTCAGACGACAGATAGTGGTCTTATTAAAGGTGTTGTAAACGATGGACAAAGATCAGCTGTCCCCAATGCTGTTATCATTTTAAAAACGAGCAAAGATTCCGGCATTTACCGGACTGCAATAAGCGATGAACAGGGCGCATTTACTTTTAATTTGCTTAAAACAGGTGATTATTTTTTAGAAATTACGCTGGTTGGTTTTGAAAAGCTAAAAACGCCAAATTTACCGGTAAGCGATGCCAGTACAACTATTGACCTTGGCACTTTAGTCTTAAAAACATCTGCAAAAACATTAGCGGGTGTTACCATTAGAGCTGATGTGCCTTTGATAGAAAGAAAGATCGATAAAACGGTAGTGAATGTAGCGCAAAGCATCACCAGCGAAGGTTCAACTGTTTTAGAAATGATGCGAAAACTTCCGGGCGTGCAAATGACACCCGATGGGCAGATCACCCTGAATGGGAAGCCCGGCGTAAATGTGCTGATTGACGGGAAAACCACTTATCTATCCGCCGAAGACCTTGCTAACTTGCTTGGCGGGATGCCAGCTTCATCTATCCAGCAGATCGAGATCATGAGCAATCCATCATCCAAATATGATGCGGCCGGGACAAGTGGCATCATTAATATCGTAAAGAAGAAGAACCATAAGGACGGTTTAAACGGGAGCATTAATGGGAGCTTTGTACAGGGATATTACGGAAAATACAGCGGCGGCCTCACATTAAGTTATAAAAACGAATATTATAATTTGTTCTTTAATGACACCTACAACTATAACAAGGATTTTAGCAGCAGAACGGTTAGTAGTGATATTTCGGATATAAATAATAATAAGCTATTAGCCGAACAAAGATCGGTTAATGATGGTATGGGCACAGGAAGAAGCTACCGGCCTACGGTTGGATTAGATATTTACCTGTCAAAAAAGACAACGCTAACCCTCACAGGCACCGCCGGGCTTGGTTCTTCAAACAGTCGGCTGGTTTCGAACATGGATGTGCTGGATAGTACGAGCGGCAAGGTTAATTACATCGGTTTCATCAGCGGGTTAAAGGACAACCCGTTCAACTATACTGCCGGGGTGCAACTGGTCCATCAACTGGATACGATGGGAAAATCGGTTAATATTGATGCAGACCACTCGGAATACCGCAACTTCCCGGTACAAAATAATTTTAGTTCCCTGGACGGTGCGCAAAATAATTTCATCAGCGAAACTGATAATTTATTGTTGCAGCACCGCCAACTGGATATTTACGGCGTAAAGGCCGATTATGTTCAGCCCTTGAAAAATAAGGGAAGTTTTGAAGCAGGTATTAAATCCAGCTATGTAAAGGCCAATAACGATAACACATATTACGACGTTTCGGGCGGGCAAAATGTGATCGACTTAACACAGAGTGATTACTCTGTCAATTCCGAGAATATTAATGCAGCTTATGTCAATTTGAATAAGACCCATCAAAAGCTGACCGTTCAGGCTGGGCTTCGGGCAGAACAAACAGTGACCAAAGGAAGGCAGCGGCTGACGGGCGAGTCGGTAGATCAAAACTATTTCCAACTATTCCCGACATTGTTTTTAGCCGATAAGCTTAACGACCAAAATTCATTTACCATCAGAACAGGCAGGAGGATAGAACGGGCGGATTATCATGAATTAGTCCCATTCAGACGTCCCCAGACGGCTACCTTGTTTTTCCAGGGAAATCCTGACCTAAGGCCCCAAACCTCATGGCATGGTGAATTTACCTGGTCGTACCAGGGCTCATTCTTCGTTACGCTGAATTATGATATTTACCAGGATTACATCCGCACTTTCCCTTTTCTTGACAGTAATAAGACGACCATCACCCGCAGGCCGATCAATATACAGGGGGCACACATATGGAACATTGATTTTGCCTACACTAAAAAACTGACCTCATGGTGGTCGACAGATAATACACTTTCAGTTTATCAGAACGCGTTTAATGGACAGGCTTATGGCTTAAGCCTTAACAACCCCGGATTAGCTTCTATCTATTTAAGTGCTAACAACAGTTTCCAGATCGGTAATGCGGTGTCGGCCGAGTGTGATTTTGAATACGATTCCAAACGCCAGTTTGCAACTTCAACATTCGGAGCCTATTCGGTATTAAGCTTTGGCCTGAAGCGCCAGGTGATCGGCAATAAAGGTTCAGTATCGATCAACGCGAATAATGTATTGCAAAGTGAGG
>JANYAB010000749.1 GCA_025355225.1 Bacteroidota bacterium | reverse complement strand
GGATTCCCTGTCAACCCAATATGATGTTGAAAAAATAATTTAATAATCTTGAACTCAACCTTCGGGCTAATGACTTTATCCAATTTAAATTAGACCTGATCTTGCAGATATTGACTACGATAAAGGCGTTTTTTTGATGTTTAAAACTCCGTGAAATGAACAATTTATCTCAAAAGAAAGGGCTTTTCTTAAACAATTCTTTAACAGAAAAAAGAAAGGCAGTCACGATCTAACGTAACTGCCTGTTTCTGAGGTAGCGGGAGCAGGACTCGAACCTACGACCTTCGGGTTATGAGCCCGACGAGCTACCAACTGCTCCATCCCGCACTCTATTGGTGGTGACTACACCGATTTTTTTTCTTGATTACACCGATCTATTATCAGCGAAATCCCAATTTGAATCGGTGAAATCCCTTTTTTAATTGGACTGCAAAGATATAATTCGTTTCTTTGCAGTCCAAATTATATTTTATTTATTTTTATATGGGTCATAAGGCAGGTTTTGTAAGCATAATTGGTAAACCCAACGCGGGTAAATCAACCCTTATGAACGCTTTGGTGGGCGAAAAAATGTCCATCATTACGCCAAAGGCACAAACTACGCGTCACCGGATATTGGGAATAGTGAACGATGAGGACTACCAGATCGTGTTTTCGGACACCCCAGGGATCATTAAACCGCACTATGCTTTACAGGAAACCATGATGCACCAGGTGAACGGATCCATCGTAGATGCCGACCTGATACTGCTGGTTACCGACATTAACGAGAAGTATGACGAGGCTGATGTGATAGAAAAGCTGCAGGGTTCGTTAGCTCCGCTGTGTGTTATTATCAATAAGATCGATAAATCTGACGAGGAAACGGTAAAAGCGAAGGTTGAATACTGGCAGGAGAAACTGAAGCCGAAGGCCATATTCGCGGTATCGGCTCTGAAAGACCATAATGTTTTGGCGGTGATGAATTTTGTGATCGAGCATTTGCCCGAACACCCGGCTTATTATGAAAAGGATGCCCTGACCGACCGCAATGACCGCTTTTTTGCTTCTGAAATTATCAGGGAGAAAATATTTAAGATTTACGAAAAGGAAATACCCTACAGTACCGAAGTGATCATTACCGCATTTGTGGAGGGTGAGAATTTGTACCGAATCAGTTCTGAAATTATTGTAGAACGGGATTCGCAAAAAAATATCCTTATTGGCAAAGGGGGTGAAACGCTAAAAAAAGTGGGCACCTACGCCCGCAAGGACATGGAGGAGTTTTTTCAGAAAAAAGTCTTCCTGGAAATGTTTGTAAAAGTTATCGCCGACTGGCGCAGTAAAAAAAACTACCTGAAAAAATTCGGGTACGAGGATTAGTGGGTGTTTGACGTAATACGTGATACGTTTTACGTTTAACTTTGCTTTAATTAACGGAGCCTGGCTCCAACATATAACGTACGACGTATAACGTTAAACGTAAAACCCTTTTAGATGAGTAACATAGTAGCCATAGTGGGCAGACCCAATGTGGGCAAATCAACCTTATATAACCGCTTAACAGAAAGCCGTAAAGCCATAGTTGACGATTTTAGCGGTGTAACGCGCGATCGCCATTACGGGGTTGCCGAGTGGACACATCATTCTTTCACGGTTATTGATACCGGGGGTTATGTAGCGAATTCGGCGGATGTTTTTGAGGCGGCCATACGCGAACAGGTCGTGATTGCTATTGAAGAGGCTACCGTGATCCTGTTTATGGTCGACGTAACTACTGGCATCACCGACCTTGATGATGAAATAGCCACGCTGTTGCGCAGAAGTAAAAAGCCGGTGCACGTGGTAGTGAATAAGGTAGATAACAATGCGCAGCAATCAGATGCTACGGTATTTTATAGTTTGGGCCTTGGCGAGATCTATAATATTTCGTCCATGACAGGCTCCGGGACCGGCGAGTTGCTTGACGAAGTGGTAAAAAGTTTTGATGAAGAAGTTGTTGAAGAAAACAGCTTGCCGAAATTTGCCATAGTGGGTCGCCCAAATGTGGGTAAATCGTCTATTATTAATGCCCTGATAGGTAAGGAACGCAACATAGTTACTCCCATAGCCGGCACTACCCGCGATTCTATACATATTCACTATAACCAGTACGGTCACGACTTTATGCTGGTGGATACTGCGGGCTTACGAAAAAAAACAAAGGTTAAGGAGAATATCGAGTTTTACTCGGTAATGCGCACTATCAAAGCCTTGGAAGAAGCCGATGTGGTGATCCTGATGATCGATGCGATTGAAGGTATCGAATCGCAGGATATCAATATTTTTCATTTGGCCGAAAAAAATAAAAAGGGCATCGTTATCGTAGTCAATAAATGGGATTTGATCGAAAAGAACAATAAAACCATTAAAGTATTTGAAGAGCAGATACGCGACAAGATAGCCCCGTTTACTGATGTACCGATTGTATTTACTTCGGTTACCGAAAAACAAAGGGTTTTAAAAGTGATTGAAACCGCCCAGCAGGTTTACGAAAACCGCAAGCGGAAGATACCTACTTCGAAGCTGAACGATTTAATGCTGCCGATCATTGAGAATTATCCCCCACCCTCTATCAAGGGTAAATACGTAAAGATCAAATACGCAACCCAAATAGCGGGCACATCGCCCATGTTTGCGTTCTTTTGCAATTTACCGCAATATGTAAAAGAGCCCTATTATCGTTTTATTGAAAATAAGATGCGCGAAAATTTTGATCTGTCAGGAGCCCCGGTACAAATCTGGTTCAGGCAAAAGTAGTGGATGTGCGCGAATGTGCAGATTTCAGATGTGCAGATGTGCAGATGTTCTAAGATGTCCAGATTTTAAATGTGCAGACGATTTTTGAATGCATTTTTTATTTGCCTGTTACATCTACGGGCATGCCTTCGTAATATCGATATCACTTAACTGATATTTTTATTATGAAGAAGATATACGTTGTGTTGTTTGCTTTGCTGGTGTTTGTGGCCTGCAAAAAGAATGAGTTTCCGGGGGATAACGGGTGCATCAACCGGATAACAAGGCATTATGTAACAGGCGCGGATTCGTTGGCGGCAGTTAAACTGTTTCAGCAAAACAATATTCCTTACAGTAACCTGTCGTTTCAAACGATAATATTAAATGATACCGCGAGAAACGTGGGTGCTACCGACATTTACCAGCAC
>JANYAB010000743.1 GCA_025355225.1 Bacteroidota bacterium | reverse complement strand
CATCAGCCTGCTCGAGAAACTTTTGGCCTACAAGAAAACAGTAACTAATGGAACCGCTGTATACGGAGCCGTACGTACAGTGGTGTGAGAGGACAGGTAAGGAAATTAATCCTTACCTTCCTACTCGATAAATTAAGTATTATTTTTTTTAAAGCCCTCAACTATGCTGAACGAAATTGGCTAAGTCATCCAGTTGACACCTGCTTCCGGGTTCCATTTAGTGGTGCTTTTTTTCAGCTTCGTCCAAAATTCAATAGAACTTTTCCCGGTGATATCACCTACACCAAACTTGCTTTCGTTCCAGCCGCCGAAAGAAAAAGGCTCACGGGGTACAGGCACACCTATATTAACGCCAATCATTCCGGCGCTGGCTTTTTCAATAACATACCTTGCTGCACCGCCGTTTTGTGTGAATACGCTGGCTGCGTTTCCATACGGATTAGCGTTTTCTATAGCCAATGCTTCATCGATGGTGTTAGTGCGGATTATACAGATAACCGGCCCGAAAATCTCCTCTTTGGCAATGGCCATATCCGGCCTTACATAATCAATTACCGTTGCACCGACATAAGTGCCATTTTCTTTTCCCGGCACGCTAATATTTCTGCCGTCGACTAAAATTGCTGCGCCCTGCTGCTCTGCTTCGGTAATATAGCGTTCTATTCTTTCCTGCGATGCTTTATTAATTATAGCTCCCAGATTTTCACCGGGCACAAGCTTTCTTGCTTCCATGCAAATCTTATCTATAATGTGATTAACCGGCCCAACACCCACCATGGTGGAAGCGGCCATGCACCGTTGCCCTGCGCAACCACTCATTGACGCAGTGACATTTTGAGCAGTCATATCCGGGGCGGCATCAGGCAGCACCAGTAAATGATTCTTTGCCCCTCCTAAGGCGAGACATCGTTTTAAGTTTTGTGTAACACGGCGATAAACCATTTGCGCCGCTTTGGTTGAACCAACAAAGGACACGGCCTCTATACCGGCATGGTCACAGATGGCATTGACAATTTCCGCATCGCCATGTACGATATTAAATACGCCATCAGGCAGTCCCGCTTCTTTCAACAATTCCGCGATTCTGCCAATGCTTAAAGGCACTTTTTCGGACGGTTTAATTATCATGCAATTTCCCAAGGCTATGGCATTTGGAATGGTCCAGTTGGGAACCATTGTCGGAAAATTAAAGGGAACTATAGAAGCTACCACGCCCAACGGTACACGTTCTATCCGGCACTCAACGCCACGGCTTACTTCAAGCGTTTCCCCGGTTACCAATTGGGGCAGGGAACAGGCAAATTCCGTTAGTTCAATGCATTTTTCGATTTCTGCGATAGATTCGCTGACGGTTTTGCCATTTTCCTCGCTGCCTAAGGTAGCTAGTTCCTGTAAATGCTTTTCTAATAGGAATTTATACCTGAAAAACACCTGCACGCGCTCTTTAATCGGGGTTTTGCTCCAGGATGGAAAAGCTGCTTTGGCGGCATTAACTGCTTCGTCTAAATCGGAACTATTTGAGCAGGGCAATTGTGTTAAAAATGTACCATCAGCAGGGGACGTGATGGTCAATATCTTTTCAGAGTTAATTGATGTAAAGTTACCGTTGATGAAATTTTTAACCCTGTTGTATTTCATATAACCAAACATAGTGTATAATTTTTTAAGGATAAAATGATTGGCTATAAATTAAGGTTTGTCTATGAGCCTTTGTTTGGTATTATATGAAGTTGATCATTCTGAATTATTATGAATGCGAATCAAGAATCAACAGATGTTGATGGCTTTATCAGACGAAGGCCTGATTGTGAGCCAGAACAAAAAAACTAAAATTTCAAAGAACGATTAAATTATTTTCGCAAATAATTATTGATATGATGGAATGCCGATTGCCAAAGCAGGACAGCATGTAATAGTTGAAGAAAAATACATTGGGATTATCGGAGGATACCCGACAAACAATATGAATGAAAGTCAAACATGGTTCAGACCGGAATGATCTGGACTGCCAAGTTAGCTAAAAATATTAGTATTTACAAATGTTTTTAGCTTTTTATTTCCTATCCAAGCTATGGAGTTCCTTTACTGCAAACTACTTAACCGATCCATTAAGAATAAGTTAATTCTCCACAAACGCAAAAACGCTGTTTTTGTACATCGGCTTTTGCAATTGTGATTTTATATTTTCGAAAATCTTCAATGGCCCTTCTGTAGCAAACATATTCACCAGCCAGGAAGGCAGGGAGCCTCCCGGATTTACATGTATTGTGTATACCACTTTTATTTGATCGTTGCCGGATGGGGTAATGATCCATCTGCCATTGGAATCATTGACCCGGACGATTCCCTTTTTTATTGGAACAAAGCCTGTTACCGCTGGGCCATTAATAGTCACAACTTTCGTATCCGGGTTTTGAGCAACCGTTAAATGAGCTACAAAATCCCGGTTCGTTGCTGGCCAGGGTAAGTTGACTTCCGAATAATAATATAATTCTGAAGGTGAAACCTGTTTGATCAATATACCGGATTTGAGATGATATACCCAATCAGTACTGTTTTTTACATCCATCACCAGGGCAACCATTTGTGATGCTGTCGCATTAAAGTCAGCTTCCACTTTAATGGCTTTAACCTTTGAATCAGGC
>JANYAB010000149.1 GCA_025355225.1 Bacteroidota bacterium | reverse complement strand
CAAAATCGCCATCTTTCATGCCGGATACATCTAGCGATATGACTCCCGAACATACCGGACCAATAGTACGCTGTGTCAATGAATTTCTTGCCATCAGAAAATTGGTGTCAATTCTGCCAGTGGTAAGGCGTAAATAGCCTTTTCGCGCGGTAACACACCATAAGCTATTATCGGGGTTGTGGTTCCATTGCCAAACCAACGGTAAATCACGTTCGCCTTTTTTACGGGTAAACTCGTCGGAGGCGACAATGCCGGGGATCAAACCCTTGCTTGCGGGCAGATCGAGTGTTCCGGGCACTTTGCCGTTAATCCCTAAAACCGGCCATCCGTCTTCCCACTTTACAGGCACCAAATAAGGAACACGGCCCACTGCGCCATAGTCACGGAATAAATAAGCATACCATGTTCCATCCGGCGTTTGAATCAATCCGCCCTGAGCCACCCCTAAATCCTGCAGGCCTACTTTCCCTTCGTAGGGCCCGGTGATCTTATCCGCCCTGTGTATTACAACAGTACGCACGCTGCCCCGGGGCCATGTAATGTTAAAAAGATAATACTTGCCGTTTACCTTGAACAGTTGAGAACCTTCTGCACCCAGTCCGCCTTTATTGCCGGAGGGTAAGCTTGCGTTTTCAATCAATGTCTGGTCGATTCCGCCGGGTTTAATGCCTGATACGTCTTCATTTAATTCGACTATCCTTATTTTACCGTTACCGGTGATCATGTAAACCTTTCCGTCGTCATCAAAGAATAACGAATGATCATGCAGGGCAGGCTTAAAAGAAGTCGTTTCCCATGGCCCTTTCTCAATATCTTTTTTGGAATAGATATAGGTTTTGCCGGTTGTTTGTGCAAAAGTGGAAACATAATATATGCCGTTATGGAAGCGAATACAGCTTGCCCAGGAGCCCCGTCCGTAAGTGCTTTGGCCGTTTGCCAGGTTTAATGCATCTACATTAGCTAAAGTTTCATACGCGTAATTAACCAGTTTCCAGTTCACCAGGTCCTTCGACTTCATGATGGGCACACCGGGGCTCATATGCATAGTGGTACTGCTCATATAATAGGTGCCGCCAACACGAACTATTGACATGTCGGGTACATCAGCGTAAATCATGGGGTTGGCAGCTTTTGGAGCATATAAATGCGGCACTAAAAGCGTGACAATTAAAGCAGTTATCCATAACCTGTTGATCGCGTTTCTCATATTCAAATGCGTGGTTTTGTCATTATGTTGCTGCGTGACTTTAATTATTTAGTTACTGTATTTATTTGAAGCACAGTCACCGAATATGGATCGAATGTTCTTGTAAATTTTGCGCTGATCCCTTTTATTTTGGAAGTAACAGGAATTATTTTTTCCAGGTTTGTAATCGTATTCGTATCCCCGGGTTTGCCACCCTTTAAGGTTTATTCAAATCTTAACCAATCTACTTCCACGTTGCCATTGCCCTTTAATTGAATTACAAGGTTTTTAATACCAGGAGGGACGGCAGCAATGGCTTTTTTGATTTCGCCCCAATCGCTACCCTTTGGAATCTTCACTTCTGCGGCAATCTTGCCGGCAATATCATTTGTGCGGATTATCAGGGTGCCCCCAGTTGTTGAACGGGCGCTGACAATGACGGATCTTACTGAGGGCTTTCCAAAATAAACCCTGTTGTATTGGATCCACGCATCGGGCTTGTTAAAGGTTGTTTTCCAACCCTGAAACCTTTTAGCGGCATCGATAAAATCCACTGTGGCGCCCTCGTCGCTCTTCGCGCTAAAACGGTCGATTTGAATTTCTTTTGTTGCATTGGTTATGCCAACGCCGCGCAAAGTTGGGATAACCTTGCGAATTGTACCATCCGTGTTAAAAAACAGGCTGTCGGCCCTTACGGATCGGTTCTTATCAAAATTTGGGGATAGGTCGTCGTTATGATAGAATAGATACCACTGATTTTTGAATTCGATGACCGACTGATGGTTTGTCCAGCAGCCCGAGGCTGATTCGTCCATAATCACCCCGGCGTATTTAAAAGGTCCAAGGGGATTATTAGATATTGCATACTCAAGCCGTTCGATCTTATTTGCTACGTGCGGATAGGTCATATAGTAAATACCATTACGCTCAAATAAATATGGGCCCTCTTTCAGGCCTTTGTCGGGAAAATCTCCGAGTTTCACAGGATCCGAAGCAAGTTCAAGCATGTTTGCTTTCAGTTTTGCGCCGTAAAGATTTCCCTGTGCCCAGTAAATATAGGCCTGCCCGTCCTTATCGATCTGTACGTTAGGATCTATGCCATGTATGCCGGCAATTGGTTGTGATTGCGGAATAAACGGGCCGCAAGGCTTATCGGCAATTGCAACTTCAACAGCAAAGCCCTTGCCGTTTCCGGGCTTTACCGTTGCCGGGAAATAGAAATAATATTTTCCATTCTGCTCTATACAATCAGGCGCCCACATACTATAAGCCGCAGAGTCGGCCCAGGGCACCTTATTCTGACTCACAATTACACCATGATCTGTCCAATCGGTAAGATTTGGCGAGGAGAATACATGATAGTCCTGCATACAAAACCAGCCAATGCGGCCGTGACCGGGTGTGGCTACTATATCATGCGAGGGGTAAAGGTATACCTTACCGTTGAAAACACGCGCCGACGGATCAGCAGTAAACTGAGTCATTATGAGCGGGTTTTGCGCTGTCAGGTAATTGGTAGATAATACAAACCCGCACAGTATCAGGTATTGCTTAAAGTATTTCATCATTTGCTATTTTTCTGTTATCATTATTTTATCAAGCACCTTTATTTCGTAAGCAGTTTGCCTTTATTTGCGCCCAATTAACGTGTACGTTTTCCCTTTTTCTGTTTGAACATCGTACAACCACGTTTGGGGAAGTTTAACACTTAAATCTTTGTCGTTTGGTTTAATAATTGGGGCCTTCACATCCACCACTGCGAAAAACTGATTCGGGTTGGTTCCGATTGCTTTTTTCAATTGATTGCTGGCCACCGGTTGATTTAACCGGATCCGGCAATTGCCCCCTAGTGCTGAACGAACTACCAAACGGGTGATTTTATGATCGTTCCACTCTATATCTATCTTGAAGCCACCCCTGGCCACAAGACCTTTCACACTTCCTTTTTGCCAGGCATCCGGCAGTGCAGGGAGGGCATAAATAAACCCATCATAGCTTTGTAGCAGCATTTCGGCGATGCCCGAAGTACATCCAAAATTGCCGTCGATCTGGAAAGGGGGGTGAGCATCAAATAAATTTGGATACGTGCCGCCCGATTCTCTTTTGCCGCTCACGGCAGCTATCTGATCAGTAAGGAGTTTGTAAGCATGGTTGCCGTCAAGGAAACGCGCCCATAAATTAATTTTCCACGCCATCGACCAGCCCGTTGAAACATCTCCCCGGTAAACCAGCGAGTTTTTAGCAGCCGCGAAAAGTTGCTGGTTGCGGAATGGGGATATTTGATTTCCGGGGAATAACCCGTACAAATGTGAAACATGCCGGTGGTTATCGGTTGGGGAGTCCCAATCTTCAAGCCACTCCTGCAGTTGTCCGTATTTTCCCACTTGCATAGGCGGTAATTTCTTTCTGTAAGTGATTAAGCTATCAGCAAATGATTTATCAATGTTTAAAGCTGCGGCGGCACGGGCCACATTGGTAAACAGGCCGTAAACCAGTTGATTATCCATAGTTGTTCCGGCAGAAACGGAGACCTGTGTTTTACCTTCTGTGAGATATTCATGTTCAGGAGATACCGAAGGCGATACAACCAGCCAGTTATGTTCAGCATCAGGTTGCAAAACATCTATAAAATATTCTGCAGCGCCCTTCATTATAGGGTAATATCTTTTCAGGAAATTTTTATCGCCGGTAAAGAGGTAATGCTCCCAAAGATGCTGACAAAGCCAGGCATTACTTGTAGGCCAAAGTCCCCAAAATGGGCCATCCACGATACCGGTAATCCTCCAGATGTCCGTATTATGGTGTAATGACCATCCGCGTGCTCCGTACATTACACTCGCGGTCTCCTTTCCGGTAACGGAGAGGTCGGTTATCATATTGAAAAGCGGCGTACTGAGCTCAGGCAATTGCGTAACCTCGCTGGGCCAATAATTCATTTCGGTGTTGATGTTGATTGTGTATTTGCTATCCCAGGGGCCTTTCAGTTCGCCGTTCCAAATACCCTGCAGGTTGGCCGGCTCCGGTGAACCCGGTTGTGAAGATGAAATTAGCAAATACCTGCCAAACTGGAAGTAGAGCTCGGCCAGTTGCGGATCATCGCCATTGGAAAATTTTTTAATGCGGACGTCTGTTGTTGCCTTAGCCGCGTCACTGGAACCGAGATCCAGTTTCACCCGGTTATAGTATCGCTGGTAAAAAGCGGAATGTGCCCGCAGGAGTGTCGCAAAATCCTTTTTATAAGCTTTATTTAAAAATCCCAGCGCGCGGCTAAGCGGATCGGCGCTGATATCATGATAATTTACAAAATTAGTGGCCATTGAAAGGTATATGACCGCAGTATCGGCGTTATTAACTTTGAGACCAGCAGTGTCGGCAGATACCGAACCGCCAAAGTTTTTCACACGGGCGATAACATCAAATTTGATTTTTCCCTTTTGGTTTTCATGATCGCTGCTTAATCCTGATAAAATCAGATCACCACCCGCCAATACTTTCGCCTTCTCCAATGGGCTTTGCAAATTGATGTTACAGGTGATCATTCGTGGTTTATCAGCCGTTAGCCTTACCATTAAAACGTTATCGGTAAAGGATGTAAAATATTCCCTTTTATAGCGCACCCCATGACATACATACGATACCGAAGCGGTCGCATTTTCAATATTCAAATCCCGTTTATAAGCTGATACACTATCATGGTCGCGGAAATTAATATATAAGTTGCCGGCCAACTGATAGGGCATCCCGCCGTTACCCTTCTGAGTTACCAATTTGTTAGCCAATATTTGTGCTTCAAGGTACTTTTTTTGCACCAGTAGGGCCCGCACCTGGTTAATATAAGGCTTAGCTGCGGACTCAACCGTATTATTAGGCCCTCCTCCCCATATCGTTGATTCATTTAGCTGCAGACGCTCAAGTCGTGTGGCGCCGAATACCATCGCAGCAACATAACCGTTGCCTATTGGCAATGCTTCGTTCCAGTTGGCAGCAGGGCTGTTATACCAAAGAATATTTTTGCCCTGGGCAAAAATATTCGCATGATAACAAAACATACAAGCGGCCAGGACAAGATTTAAATATTTAGTTTTCATAACGCCATAATTCAAAAAAAGTAAGGTTTGTCTTTGACGGGGAAAGCACCTATGGTGCCAGGCAAAAGGCCGCTGAAACTTGCGCAACAATTGTTTCACTCCGCCACTGTTGAATTGCCGGCGTCCCCTGGCTTTTTGACATTATTAGTGAGGTTTTAATAATCGGTTATCAAATTATTCATATTCATTCGGTCTACAGTTACTTCTTTGTTTTAAATAAGCTGTTCTGATTTCTCAGAACAGCCCAAACAAGCTTAAAAAAAGGGAGAAGTTGGGGTTTGTTTGATAACCTTTGCCAAAAAATCCCCCGGGTGGCACGGCTCCCTGTTCCGTTACCACTATCAGCAAATTGCGTCGCCTCCGCATTCTTTAACTCCAAAGGGCAGAAATCTCACTGCAAGGCGGGGGCTGCAATCGATTGCAGGCGTCTACCAGTCCAATGGTTATTAAATATGCAAATGAAGCACCAATTGGCTATCGGTGTGTTACAGTATTAACAACTGGGTCTAAGTTCTGGGAATGGTTTATGAAGCAATGCCAAAATTTGTTAAAAAGATTCAACAAATGTTTAATGCCATGTGCAAAATGAAGTATTTAAAGGCATCGGGATAAAATCAGCTCACTGCCTCGCCATTAGTATGCGCCTGTTTTGTTTTGCTTCTTTTAAGATTCAAAAACTCAGAAGGAGACAAATTGTATTTCTCTTTAAAAAGCTTTGAAAAATAACCAGGGGTGGCAAAACCCGTCATGAAGGCAATTTCGCGGATGGTATATTGGGACTGTTCGAGCAGCGCCGCCGCCTTTTTCAGTTTTATAGCTCTTACATAATCAACGGGCGGCTGACCTGTGAGTTCAAACAATTTATTATAAAGCGAGCTACGGCTCATACCCACGTGCCTGCTAAGCTCCTCAATAGAAAATCCCGGGTCGTTCAGCCTTTCCTCAATGAATATTGATATATCATTCAGTAGTTTCTCATCAGGCGATTGCACTTCCGTTTCCGGCGCAATCATTTGTATCTGTTTAGTGAAGGTATTTTTTAATCGCTGGTTGAGGGTTATCAGGTTCCTTATCCTTATCGTTAACATTTCAAAGCTAAAGGGTTTGGTGAGGTAATCATTGGCTTCTGTTTCCAAACCCTTTATCTGGTCTTCCTCCCTGCCTAATGCTGTTAATAATATCACTGGTATAAAGCTTGTACGTTTGTCTGCCTTAATTTTCCGGCATAATTCTATACCATCCATCACCGGCATGCTGACGTCGCTTACTACCAGGTCAGGATGGCCGGATAAAACTTTTTGCCAGCCATCCTTTCCGTTTGCGGCTTCTGCTACCTTGTAGCTTTTTTCCAGGTTCTCTTTTAAGTAAGTCCTGAAATCATCATTATCTTCCACCAACAGGATGCTATACTTTTCGCTGTCCGACACTTTTAAATGATTGCCGGGCCTGCTGTCGCGGTTGTCTTCGCGATGAAACGCGATCTGAGTTACTGCTGCCGTATGTTCACCCGCATCAATTATAGGCAGCCCAACTGTAAAGGAAGTTCCTTTGCCCGGTTCACTCATAACCGTGACGCTGCCACTGTGAAGTTCGGTAAATTCTTTGAATCCAAAAATTTCATTGTTAAAAGT
>JANYAB010000141.1 GCA_025355225.1 Bacteroidota bacterium | reverse complement strand
GTTTTTTAATACCCAAACAATGATGTCTGAGCAGGTTTCAAAATAGATTAGCTCAGTGCTTTGATTCGCCAGTTAGTTTTGTCATATAGACGGCAATTTCTTTTTCGTTATTATTCGGACTTTGACTAAGCGAATCGATAATATTTTCTCTTTCTTTTTCTGTCCTGTTCTGGCTCAATTTCTTTTTAGCCTGCAAGTCTGCCACTTCAATTTCAAAGGCAACAATCCCCTTCATCATTTTTGATTTGAAATTATCTGACAATTTTTGGTATTGCTGTAAATACCCGGCATCATAATATTCAATTGTATGTTTAAGCAGTTCAGCTTTTTTATCCTCTTCTTCAATTATACGGGCGTTTCCATAAGCGTGCACGGCTATATAATTCCAGGTGGGCACACTTTCTTCTTTTTCGTAATGTTTGGGAGAAATGTAAGCGTGAGGCTCTGTAAAAATAACCAGTATCGTATTACCAATTATTTGGGCTGATTGCGGATTGGCCTTTGCAAAGTGTGATAGCAGAAATAGTTTGTCGTTGTCCTGCTTTACCAAAAAGGGGAGGTGCGTAGCCTCAGGGACGCCATTAGCCGATGTTACAATTGTGGCAAAGCTATAACGTTGCATAAAGCTGATAGCTTCTTGTTTATCGGTTATTAAATTGAAAGAGGGTACATACATGTTTTAGTATCCAGGACGATTTCAAATAAAGATATCTAATTTGTTAGTATTTGTTGTTGAAGAGAAACTGGAATGTTTGTAAACTCTGTTTCCTTTGTTAACGATAATTCGCAGTAACATTCATTTTTGACAACATCCATGATATGATTATACCAATCAAAATAAGACCTCTCCCTCGGTTTGGGTGAATAGAGAAACATACCCTGATTATCCCAGTGTACTTCTGTAGCAGTTCTGTAAATCATAGTAAATTTTTTCTGTTCAGGGAAAATGCAGAGCCTTCCTGAATCATCTATTTTTATTTCTTTAATTGCGTCAGAGCTCATTCTCGTTATTATAAAGTAGCGAGCATCCGCTTTAGTACAGCCTGTGCTGCCCAAACCCGATTTCCCGCCTCATGGATCACAATTGAGTTTTCACTGTCCAGAATTTCGTCTGATAGTTCAAGGTTTCTGCGTACCGGCAGACAATGCATTACCTTGGCGTTATTCGTGTTTTTCAGTTTGTCATTGGTTAGCATCCAGTCTTCATTTCCGGGAAATACTTTTCCATAGGGTTCATAAGCCGACCAGTTTTTTACATAAATAAAATCGGCATCAGCCAAGGCTTCATCCTGATTATTTGTAATTGTTGCGTCTTGTGTAAAATCAGTGCTAAGCTCGTAGCCTTTGGGATGGGCAATGGTAAAATCAACATCCGCTTTGCACATCCATTCGGCAAAGGAATTAGGAACTGCCTGTGGTAAAGCTTTTACATGCGGTGCCCATGTTAACACTACTTTTGGACGCTGTTTTGTTTTTAATTCTTCAATGGTCACAAGGTCGGCAAGGCTCTGCAGGGGGTGGCGCGTAGCCGATTCGAGGCTTACAACCGGGACACCACAATATTTTACAAATTTGCTGAAAATGTTTTCGCTATAATCTTCATCACGATCCTTTAAGCCGGGAAATGAGCGAACGCCAATAATATCAGCATACTGACCCAAAACAGCCGCCGCCTCACGGATGTGTTCTACGGTAGTGCCATTCATTATCGCGCCGTCTTGTAGCTCCAGTGCCCAGCCTTCTTTATCCAAGTTGAGTACCATTACATTCATACCCAGGTTTAGTGCGGCTTTTTGGGTACTCATCCGGGTGCGTAAACTTGGATTTAAAAAAACCAATGCCAATGTTTTGTTTTTGCCCAGATGCTGCCAGGCATAAGGATTTTGTTTTAGCTGTAATGCTTCTGCAACAAGTGAGTTGAGATCGGTTATGTCGTTAACGGAAGAAAATAGTTTCATAAAGCCTCACCTAAATCCTTTGCCAAGGACAGGAATTTTTATTTTAATAATTTGATATATCCCTTCTAATCCCAATCGCCAACCGGCAGAAGGATTTAGTGAGGGTTTAATTGATGATTTAGTACGGTAGCAAACGTTTCTAAAAACCGGTCGGCATGTGCCATCGTTAAATTTAAGGCAGGTAATAACCTGATCACATTTGGTTTGGCTTCGCCCGTAAAAATATGATGTTTAAACAACAGATCCTTACGGACGTTGGCCAGCTCTTCAGGCAACTCAATACCGATCATTAAACCCCGCCCGCGCACCTCTTTCACTTGTTCGAATTTTTTGACCTCGTCGATGAGATATGCGCCAACTTTAGCTGCATTTTGCATCAGGTTATCTTGTTCCATTACTTCCAGCACTGCCAGGCCAGCCGCACAGGCCAAATGATTACCGCCAAAGGTTGTGCCCAACATACCATAAGCTGGTTGGATTTTTGGCGAAATAATAATTCCACCCACCGGAAAACCGTTGCCCATACCTTTGGCCATACTGTAAATATCTGCGTTTATGCCAGCAAAATCATGTGAAAAGAATTTACCGGTACGGCCGTATCCGCATTGTACTGAATCAGCAATAAAAACAGCATTGTACTGATCGCAAAGTAACCTGATTTTTTGCAAGAAGCTTTGGCTTGCGACTTGTATACCGCCAACGCCCTGTATGCCCTCAATAATCACTGACGATATTTCGTTGTTAGCAAAAGCTTGTTCTAAGGCTTGTTCATCACACCATGGCAGGAAAATTACATTATCGGTCTCGTTTATTGGGGCAACAATTTTTGGATTGTCTGTAACAGCTACAGCCAATGAGGTGCGTCCATGAAAAGATTTCCTGAATGCTATGACTTTCTTTTTGCCATTGTAAAACGAAGCCAGTTTAAGTGCATTCTCATTTGCCTCAGCGCCGGAATTACATAAAAACAATTGATAATCGTCTTTGCCAGAAACCTTTCCCAATTTTTCGGCCAATTCCTTTTGCAAAGGAATTTCTATTGAATTGGAATAGAACCCGATTTGACGTAACTGATCCTCCAGGCGTTTTACGTAATGCGGATGGGTATGACCGATAGAAATTACGGCATGCCCGCCATACAGGTCAAGGTATTCAATGCCTTTGTCATCATAAACCAGGCTTCCAACGCCTTTTACAATATTGATCGGATTGATAGGATATACGTCGAATAATTTCATTTTAGTAATATTAAAATCCCGTTGCTTTTAATTTAAGTCCTGCCGTCTCTTCGAGCCCAAACATCAAATTCATATTCTGTACCGCCTGACCGGATGCGCCCTTTGTTAAATTATCAATAATGCTTGTAATTAGCAGCTTGCTGCCATGTTTCGCTATCTGTATAAAGCATTTATTGGTATTCACTATTTGTTTAAGGTCGATATTGCGTTTAGTAACATGAGTAAAGGGATGACCGGCATAATAGTCTTCATATAGTTTTAAGGCTTCCTCACCCGACAATTCGCATTCCGTATAGATGGAGGTTATAATACCACGGGTAAAATCGCCGCGATACGGTACGAAATTGATCGCTTGCCCAAAACCAGGTTGCAGTTGATTTAATGACTGATTTACTTCCTTCAAATGCTGATGCTCAAATGCTTTGTAAATGGAAAGGTTATCATTACGCCACGTAAAATGTGTGGTAGGGGACGGGCTTTGTCCGGCACCAGTTGAGCCCGTTGTGCCTGTGATATGAACTTCGTTATTTAATAAGCCGACCGATGCCAAAGGTAATAAGCCTAATTCCAGGCAAGTGGCAAAGCAACCTGGATTGGCAATATTATGTGCCTTTTTTATTGTTTCCCGATTCAATTCTGGCAAACCGTAAACAAAGCTTTTTGCTTTCAGCTTTGAGCTTTCGGCCAATCGGAAATCCTGACTAAGGTCAATTATTTTTACGCTGTCTGGTATATCATTTGCTTCCAGAAACTTCTTAGCGTCCCCATGTCCGACACAAAGAAACGACACATCAATATTCGACGACAGTTCGCCGCTGAATTTTAGATCGGTATCACCAAAAAGGTCAGTATGAACTTCATAAATATAGTTGCCGGCGTTGCTGTTGCTATGCACAAAGTCAATGTCGACATGCGGATGATTAACAAGGATGCGCAGCATCTCACCACCGGTATACCCTGCGCCGCCGATAATACCTGCTTTTATTTTAGAGGTTGATCCTGTCATTTTTTGTAGATGGTGATGAGTATAAGATAAATTCCAGGTCTGTGGTTTCCTTATTACTGATGAAATGTTTTTGCCCCGGTTTGATCTCGATACCTTGCTCAGGTTTAAGCACACTGATCTCCCCATCAACAGAGAAAGTAGCCCGGCCTTTTAAAATAAAAAATACCTGGGTTGCCTTTTCGTGATAATGTAACTGTTCGGCGGTATCAGGTGGCATTAATTCCTGCTTTACTGATAAGGCATCTGTATCGATATAATTCCAGCCGTAACAGTCGTCGCCCCATTTATAATGGCTCGAACAATCACTTTTTGAAAATACAGCCCCCTGATCCCCTGGAAGGGGATTTTTAACATCATTATTTTTTTTGTCTTTTTCCATGGGCTTTAAAGTTAAGCATTAATTGCTCCCCTTCAGGGGGTTGAGGGGTTTACTTTATGGTAGATCATTACCTGGTTACCAAATATTTTCGAAAAGCCTTTTACATCTTCACCAGTCCAACTGTTATTCATTTCTCCGTAGGTACCGAATTTGCTTGACATCAGATCATGCGCTGATTCGATACCGGTAACCTGGAAGCGATAAGGATTTAATTGTACAAATACCTTCCCGCTTACATTTTGCTGTGTATCGGTTAAAAAAGCTTCAATGTTGCGCATAACAGGGTCGTGGAATTGTCCTTCATGCAGCCAATTACCATAAAATGTAGCCAGTTGCTCCTTCCATGAAAGCTGCCACTTGGTTAATACATGCTTTTCGAGTGTGTGATGGGCCTTTATAATTATCATGGGAGCAGCAGCCTCAAAACCTACACGGCCTTTTATCCCGATTATCGTATCACCTACGTGGATGTCCCTGCCTATGCCATAAGGCTGAGCAATGGCCTGCAATGCTTGTATTGCTTTCGTTGGATGGTCATACTTTTCATCATCGATCCCTACCAGTTCCCCCTTTTCAAAAACTAACTCCAGATTTAAGGCTTCAGACTTCGTAACTTGCGTAGGCCAGGCCTCTTCGGGTAAACCCAGGTTTGAAGTGAGCGTTTCTTTACCGCCTACAGAGGTACCCCATATACCTTTGTTGATAGAATACTTCGCTTTTTCGAAGTTCATCTCGACACCGTGTTTTTTGAGGTATTCTATTTCTTCTTCGCGGCTTAGCTTAAGGTCGCGGATAGGGGTCAATATCTCTACCTGTGGGATCAGGATATTAAAGATCATATCAAAACGCACCTGGTCGTTGCCAGCACCAGTACTGCCATGCGCTACATAATCGGC
>JANYAB010000520.1 GCA_025355225.1 Bacteroidota bacterium | reverse complement strand
GTTTGCTCCAGTTCGGCAGTATCAATAAAGCCATGATGCAAAACCGGGCCCTCAAAAATCAGATCAGTGGTGTATCCCTTTGCCTGCATTTCAGTTAACAGGTAAAAGTTCATCGTAGGATCCATATACTCTTCAATAGCGAAAAATACTTCGGCCTGCACCTGTTCCATATCGGTGGACGGCGAAATATCAATATCACAACAGATGGCTATTTCCTCGTCTCTAATGGTGGTTACACTCACAAAATCTTCGCAAAGGTTTCGGTTTTCATTTAGGGTGCGAACAGCGGTTTGAACGATCCTTTTCGATTGCTGAATTTTTAACAAATACAGGTTAAGCACTTGCTTTGTGAAATCCGGATTGAAAAAAGCCTGAACATCGGTCGCTCCCACTGTTTTCCCTGCGGGCTGCAGATCTACATTGACGATTCCATTTAGCGTAATCGTATTTGAAACGGCGCCCACCAGGTAAGTAAAAGTAATTTGAATGGCGATCACATCTCCCGCGGGGAAAACGTTGCTGACAACGCTGACCGAGGTTGGATCGGCTGTTAATAATGACACCACGGCGGGGTCATTCCATACCGGAAAAATCACGGTAAAGCTCACATCGCCTGCCTTAAATGAACCGGATAATGGGTTTAGCACCTGTAATTCGCCATTATTCAGGTCGCCAAACTGGTCGTCGTTGTCCAAATCCAGCAATACTTTATAAAGCCCTGATAAGTAAATAGGATGAGGAGTAGTTGTGTATGACAGAATATCCTGCTTGCAGTCAGCAAAAATCGCGATCTCCCCTGCCGGTACAGTTTGATTATTAATGGTATAAAAATCATCCGACATCAGCCAGGCATTGTGCACGCCTACAATATCTATCAGCAATTTCCGGTAATCATCTTTGTTCAGCGGCGATTGGGTAAGAATATTTTTGGCCGTATATAAGGTTTGTGATAATGGTATCTGTCCGTTTGGTTCCGTAAGGAGGTCCTCCATAGGCAGGTCTGTCCGGTAACCCAGTTCGGTAATGGCGTAGCATAATGCTTCGAGGATAGTTATGCCAGGGTCGTGCTCGTTATAATCGGTCCAGGTATCGCTCCCTAAATTCTGGATATAATCTAGCCCAGCCTGCCGGAGAAAAGCGTAATCCTGGTCATAGGTCAAATCCGGATTTTTTTGAATAACTTTTTGCTCAGCCATTACAGTCACAATTTGCAGGTGAATTAATGAGGTGTTTAACCTTTGCTTCTTCGTTATAGTACGATACCAAAATGGAACGTGCCGTGCTCGCTACAGCTTCGTCAATATCATATAATGCCTGTTTAATTACAGCACCATCACGAAGAATGATCTGGTTCATTGTAAAGCAGGTAACAAAATCAACATAGTATCTTTCTTCTACAAAATTCAGCACTACAGACTTTTCAATCGTATTTCCAAATTGAATAGCCTGCGGATTGCCATAGGCCCATGGGGTAAGAAATTGTTCGATCTCGTCATTAAGCTGCCCGGTAAAAAAGATCGGGTCGAAATTCTCGTGGAACGTCACTTCGAAATCGAACTGCACTTCCTCAAATTGCGGGTTAACCACCCACAACTTCACAAACGGCGAAGTAAGCGTGGCCAGGTATTTTTGCATCTCGGTCAACAAGCCAATACTGGTGTATGGCCTTAGGATGTTAGCCGTATTTAAATGCGTAAGATCCGGAATAGTGATCACCATTACATGCCCGGCGAGTGTCTCGGCATATTTTTGCTCGTTGGTCTTTTCGTCCAGTATAAACCCGGTATGGTTAATGCACTTTACTTTAAATATCTGTGGGTAATACTGAAGTGTAAGGCGCTCATAATCCCAGGTAGTAATAGCCCGGTGCTTGTGCCGCAGCCGTTCACTAACGCGAATATAAAACTGATCGTCTGTTTCGCGTATACGGCCATCAAATGAAGGATACGGCTGCTGAGTTTTCTTCAGTGCAGCATCGGCAATCGCAGGTTTGCTAATGGTATTTGGCGGCAAAGTTTTTGTAAATTCTATATTGTTAGCAATATCCTGCACAAACTGCGCCTCGCCGGCATTGGTATCAACTGCAATTAAATTGCATATAGCATCTGTGTCCTTCTGTACCACAGCCTTTATCCATATCAAATTACTGTCGGCGCGGGTATTGACTAGCGTGGCATCCAACGGTACATTAACGATCACCAAACCTGACGAGGTCAAATTATTAGTCTGATCCGTTACGGCCTGTGTTTTAAATGGCAGCCAATTATTGTTGTTCAGGTAATACCAGCTTACTTTAGTCATGTTTTTCAGCGGATTGGCGCTGCCATCCGAAACCTCGAACAATATGGAGAAGGTCTCGTCAGCCAGTGCATTGCTCAGGCCTATCCATAATTCTCCGCCATCATCATTTGTTGTTCCGTCATCCAGGTCAAATACAGGCAATAAGGTGAGCGCATCGTTTGTAATAAAGGGATGCATCTCGCGGTAGCCAAAAGGTTCTATATGGTAATAAAAATTGCTGCGTGCATCAAAAGCGTTTGCTGTATTAGTAAAAGCAATTGTATCCGAAGCCGAATAAGTTACACTTATCGACCGGGTAACCGGGGGATCGGGTACGGGCATAACTGCTTTATCTACTTTGTAGGTTATCACCGGCGGGGTGGCGCCATCGCTGGTAGCACTAACCGATGGGGGAGGTATTTTACTAAGGAATGTACTGAGGCTGTAATCATGCCCAATGAGTGTCAGCTTAATAAAACCATCTACCGATGTAACCGTGTAATCGACATTGGGTGTAAAATCTGCCGGCGATTTCACAATATTGCCTAAACCGGTAGTAATATCCATTGTTGTACCAAGCAACCTTTCTTTATCCAACCCGGTAAGAGCACTCCAGTCGCCTTTTGCCAATGCCGAAATTTTTACATTCGGATCAGGCGGGGCGGGTGTTTGAGATAGAAAAACTTTAGATACTGCATCATGTATTTTAGACACAATGGTTGTACTGGATGCAGTCAGTGCCTTCTCCAGGGTAGATAACGCTGTAGTACCGGAAGTGTCCTGCACTATTGGCGGCTGCCAGTCAAAAATGAGGGACAACTGCGTGAGTGATTTTTCAAATATCTCTTTACTGCCGATAATAAATGATGCCCCCTCATCGGGGAAATCACCAAATGGTTTAAATGGCTTGGCCGAATTTATTTTTCCATCGTCATTTTGCAGGCTCAGGTTTTTAACTGATCCGTCGCCTGTAGTAATGTTCCCGACGGTGACCGAAATAGTCACCGAACTAATACGCGGTATTTTTATTTTCTGATAAGAGGTATAAGCGGTAAGCATTACCTGTACCATCGGGAGAGGCTGCGTAAAACTGCCACCATGGACTTTTGCGGAGTAAGGGACTATAGCGGGTGCATCGCCTTCCAGCGTAAAGGACAAAGAAAAGTGCGTATTATCAATTACGACGGCGGTATAGCTATTTACGGTGTACCAGTTTTTTTTACCCGTAAGTTGTATATTGAAAAGCCCAGACAGATCTGCTGATGAAATTCCGGCCAGGCTTACACAAGTGAACAGCAATTTCACTGCGCGCGTACCTTCATTTAAATAGAGCACGTTTGAAGCCATCGCAAAACCGATGGCGGCAGGCTGAATTTTTTTAGGGTTCCCGAATGGGAACCATGAATTATCGGCGCTTAATAATTTCCCTCCCTGCCCATCTTCAGAATTGGCAACAGGTGAGGCAAACAGGGTTACAGGAGTATTGTCCTTATTGAGATAGATGGATTTTAAAGCCTGTACCTGCGCTGTTTGCACCACCAGGTCAGCCGTTAGCGCATAAAACAAGTCATTGTTATTGGCATCTTTTCCGGCCTTAAAAGAAGTACCTTTTGGCAGCAAATGCTGTTTGGTGTTTTTTTGCAGTTCAAAAATCAGGTGGACATCATCAGCCTCGGCAGCATTATTGCTTAACGATAAAACCCTTTTATAATAGAAATCAAGATGCTTTTTCGTGTATTTGTTTAAATGGATCTGCGCAAAACCAAACAGGTTTAAAAAAGTAAGATATAACGCATAATGCGGTGTATGTGATGGATAGTTTGATAACGTTTGAGCAAGGTAAGCGGGTGTGCGGCTAACAATATTGATAACCGCATCCAAAAAGGATTGCAAGGCCCCTGTAAATAAATTGTGGGTAAGAATATGGTCAATATCCGGGTGCACTACCCCACTCAAAGTTATTGGGAAAGGGGTTATTGCCGGACTGACAATAAATGGCGTACTTAGTAAAGTAATATCAAAGTTTTGTGATAAAACAATTTGATCTACCGGAGTCAAAGGGTCCGTTAGCTTCGAGGTTGGGTCGATCAGCGGAAGAGGCAAGGTGGTTCTAAACGTATTGTAATACTGAAACAGGATACTCAACGGGGCGGCAAGCTTTGACGATACCGATACAGATAAAAATGTGTAATAATCAATATCGTCCGTCAATTGCTTATAAGCAGAATCCAGCGCTGCGGTAACTGAAAACACAAAATCAAAAAGGATCTTAAAGTTGTTCATCGCATCCCCATCAGTGGCTGCATTTACTATTTTATCGTTCAAATACTTAATAAACGGTGCATAGTCTTTGGTATCCCAATCGGCTACATAAGCAATTGCTACGGCAACATCATTACTCATTAACTGCTGCCAATCGCCGGTAGCGGCATTGTTAAGATTGTAATAATTTAACCAGGCGCTGTATTTTTTGGTGAGCAATATCAGGTCCTGGGGTTGACGCTCGTCTACCTGCGCGGCTTTAGCAATTAAAGCATCCAGGGCACGCTGCGGTTGACTGGTGCCGTTGTAGGAAAGAAGCCTGGTATCTAAACAATTATTTGCCATTAGTGTATTTCTGTTCCTTCGTTTTTATAGTAAGGATATACAAAATTGAACCTCGAATTTGTTGTGCGTATGGTATAATTAAGGATCAGCAGGATCACGCCTTCTGTTTCCCGGCTGTCGTCCACCTGCACCGTATTCAGATCGATACGGGGCTCATAAAACAGTATAGCCGTTTGTATCATTTCGCTGATATAGGTTTTAAAAGTGGTCGTCATGGGTTCAAAAACCATTTCGTCCAGGTTGCACCCATAATCGGGCACCATTACCCGTTCGCCCTGGCGTGTCGCAAGCAATATTTGCAGACTTTGGTGTATATCGGCTTCATCGCTTGTCATCACTATGGTATCGGTCGAACTATCAAATGTTGGGGGAAACCCCCAGCCTGTTCCTAAAAATGAATCTGACATATTAACCTCCTATTATTACTGTTGGACATCCGATTATTATAGTTCCGCCATGCGCCGTTGGATCTCCCATACGCGCGGCCGGCTTCCCGCCGATCAAAACTGTTGATGAGCCATTTACAATTACATCAGGCGGACCTACGCAGGTGCACATATCACCCAAACATGCCGCAGGTAACCCACCGATCAACACCGTCGGGCTTCCCGGCGGAAGGATAGGGCCGCCCACATGGGGAACCAATACGGTAACCATTGGACATACATGCATATCTGAAACTCGTGCTGCAAAGGGCATATTATTTAATTTTTGGTTGATTGAGTTGAATTAAGTTGATTAAGTTTTTTTGCTTACTAATCAACCATCTTGCTCAATCAACTTATTTTACAATCAACTACTCACCCAATCAACCTAATCAACCATCACCAACCCAATCAATTAATCATCACTACACCACCTTTAATAGTCGCTGTGCCTGAGCCTTGTACGCTTACCGATGGTGAGGATATAGAGGCACTGCCGCCGTCTGCACTGATGGATGTACCGCCTGCACTCAGCGAAAAACTTGATGAGGGGCTTAACGTAATGTTTACCGCCTCTATGGTCAAGTCTCCTGTAGCCTTTAACTTAATATCGGCCCCGCTCTCTAAACTGATCGCTGATGAATCCATCGTGATCGTGTTGCCGTTCTCATCCTCTAACTTCATCACCCCGTCCTGCTCGCTTATAGTTACCTTTTTTCCGGCAGGCGTTTCTATCTTTAAAGATTTTTCTGAATCATTAAAGATCATTTTCATACCGCTGCGCGACGTATACCCCTTTTCATCGTTCTGGTTAGAACCCTGCAAGGGCGCAGGTTTGGCACTGCTGTTTAACATACCCAATACCACAGGGTGCCGGGGATCATTGTTCAAGAATCCCACGATCACTTCGTCACCCACCTCGGGGCGGAAAAAAGTACCGCGGTTATTGCCGGCATCAAGGCAGGCAATGCGCGTCCATATACCATCCTCGCCTGCATCAATTATCGGAAGCCTTACCCGAATACGGTCCTGACTGTCGGGGTCATTTTCAAGATCAGTAACGACGCCTATCTGCAGGCCCTGTATGGCTGGAAGCATATCCACAGCCGGCGATGAATGTACTTCGGGCTGCTTTGAAAACAATTCGTTCGACAGGCCAAACTGCACATCCGTATTCCAGTTGCCTTCAACAATCTCGTGCCTTACACCCGATACAAATACTTTCCCGTTAAAGCGATCACCTACGCCACCGATATTGATCAGGTCGCCGGGATTTAAGGAGCCGCCGAATCCGCGAAAACGTACCCTGCCACGGCAACGCGACATGCGTGCTTTCAACAACCTCGAATCAGCCAAATTCTGAAGTTCATTCTCTGTAACATCTTCGCCCGAATACAGGTCATATTCAGCTATGCTCAGCACATCGCCCAGGTCACTGCTCGAAATATTACCATTTTCATCAAATCCGGGTTCCGCGGCATTTGCTGTGGTAATAGCCTGGTTTGAATAATCCCAGGTTTTGGCGACGAGGCTTTGATATTGGTTACGCGCGTCAATATCCGCATCAAACTCAAGAATGGTTGCGCCAAACACCGCATCAAGAACGGTAGCTGTGCTGAAGTCGGGTTTCTTAGCCGTAATTTTCCCGGCATCCACAGTGCACAACTTACCATTGGATTCCATGCGCGATACGATAAAATCCCAATCGGTACAATCGTATTGTACAATGGATTCCAATTGCGCACTGGTATCTTCAATATCGCTATCCAATCCATAGGTGCCTATAATTTCTTCGGCCGCATCACTATCCTTGCTATCATAAAAATATTTGTTTTTGCGGGCCACGGTCATTTTCACCGCTTTATCGCGGCAATCCAGGATTAAAACGGGTGATGAGTTATTCCTTATTTTTAAACTGTGCCTTAAAATTATCCCGCTAAAAATGGTTGCTTCGTCCGAATGGTATCCTGCTGCAACTTCTATTTCCGCACCTGGCACAAAGGTTGTTTCGTTGCTTACTGCAAAATCCTGTGCGGCAGCATCGCCATCATATATTACCAGTTTAGCCATGGGGATGCGGTTGATCTCCTTAGTAACATTGATCGAAACCACCTGATAGCTTACGCTCAGGGCAGTCCCGTTAACCTTTATAGTAAAGGTGACGAGGTCTGTATTTTGAGTTCCGGGTAATGTTTGGCTTAATGGCATATTTTATTTGGCTATTGGGGGGAAAACAAGTTTTGTCCCCGGTGTTAAAGTTTTAAAATCTGTAAGCCCGTTGTACTGTCCAACCTGGTAATAGTATTTACTGTCGCCGTATTCCCGGTAGCAAAGCAGTGGCAAGGTATCCCCTTCGGTAACGGTCCGTACGTGGGTAAGATCCGGGGACAGCCGGTTTTCAATAAGGCTGAGCTTATCCTGATTGATCGCTTCCTGGAAAGTACAATCAGCTTCCGCTCGTATAGGGGTTCCGTCAGGGCTAAACAGCTTAAAAGTGAGTGTCATGCGTATCAGCTGACAATTATAGATCAGGGGTCCCCACGACAGTTGCACAAAACGTGGCTGGTGGGTACCGCCGGAATAGTTATAAACCACTTTTTTGAAATCGTGGAAATCCTTGATCACGTCTGGTTTATCGGCAGGCAATCCCGGCACAGCTAAACCTGATAATAGTCCCCCGCCCCCTCTTTTAATAACACCGGTACCATCAAACAAAAACTTAAAGGTGATAGACTGCGGCGCCCGTTTGTTAACAGAAGTAAGGCTCTCGCTTGCACCCTGGGCACTTTTTTGATTAAGCTGCGTCCCATAACTAATCGCGTACGACTCGGGGTTGATGAGTACCTCGTATTCGTCAGATGTTTTTGATGCTGGTTTGAAACTGGAATCACTATAAGCAACCAGTTTCATTTTTTTTAATTCTCCCAGGCTCATCAGCGTTCAGATTTTTCTTTTAAAATTTCAAGTACCTGTTCTACACATTTAGCAATCATATCCTCGTTACTTGCGGAAGAAACTCCGGGAGAAGACGGTGTGTTGCCACTATCCTGAACAGTGGTTGTAATTTGCAATTCTCGAATCTCTACTGGCATGCTTTCAGTATTTAATAGTTGGTTTGAGAATATAATTCTAAGGCACCGATATACTTGCCGTTGCGCTTGCACCACCAAGCAGGCTGGCCACCGCACCGATACCGGCGGATACGGCCGCCGATAAATTCAGCGATTTATAATATTCGTACCGGAGTGTCATCGACTCGATCACGATCTGGCCCTGCTCGGCATTTAAGCCCGAAATATCATATTTAATCGGGATGGCATTCACTATATACCAGGACGATACCGGTAAATGCTGCTCGTTTAGCAAAGAAATAAGCATGTTAGTGGGCTGATAATTGAAATTTTCGATCGAGTCCTGGCACCAGGCGGTAACTCCTGATACCAATGTCATTCCCCGTTTCAAAACCAGGTCACTGTATTTGCTTCGTCCCGGCAGTCGGTGCACAAAACGGTTCTCGCCGCCTTCATTGTAGGTATCCAGGTTTACATCCACACTTAGGCCGGTAACATCCTGGAAACGAGCGTCGTTAGGCACCTGCGGAAATATTTCAAATACCACCAGGAAGTGAAACCCGGTAAAAGGATAATCAAACATGCTTATTCATTTTGTATGGTTAATCCTTCGTGTGCCAGTTCAAGGGTCTCAATAGCCACTTCATTCCCATCGGCTTTCAGATCGGTGGAAGTGACCTTGGTTGGCCACGCATTTTTAATTTTCCATACTACAACGGGTGCCAGTGTTTCGTCTAACAGGCTGATCGTGATATCCCGCCGTTCAACCGTGTTCATGTTTATCGTGTTGAACCAGTTATAAAAGTCGTTGTCTGATTTAAATACCCCGCGTTTTAGCGATATGTTACTGAATTTGCGCTGTCCGGGCATTTTTATTTTGTGATATTCCGGACTCGCGCCGTCACGGTATTCAATGATATCATTGGTTATGTCAAGTCCGCTAACGTCAGTAAAACCGATGCGTGTACCGCCCCAGTCAACACTAAAATGGAACTTCGGAAGTGGGTAATTAGCCATAATATTTATTTTTAAAGAAGATGAACTGATTAGTTAAAACTCAAATTGTTAGGCTTGCTGCTGTATTTGTGAAAAACGCAGGATGATAAACTCAGCAGGACGAACCGGTGCCATGCCTATCTCAACAATCATTTTTCCGTTAAGGATATCATCAAATGTCATGGTTTGCCCCAAGCCTACCTTTACATAGAATGCCACTTCGGGTTTTGGACCTGCCAGTGCGCCTAAACGCCACAGGTTGGTGAGGTAATTTTCTATCATCGCACGTATACGTACCCATGTATTGCCATCATTGGGTTCAAATACAAATTGCATAGCAGCTTTCTTTACCGATTCCTCTACCATGATATAAAACCGGCGCACGGATATGTACCTGAAGTCATTACTGTTTCCATCGAGGGTACGCGCACCCCAAACCAGTATTCCTTTACCGGTGAAGGCACGGATGGCATTTATTGATTTGCCCGCATCGGTATCAATGTTCAGGTCGCCCTGTTCATTGTCATCAATGTTTACCATGGGTTCAATTACCGTATTGAGGCTCACATTTGCCGGAGCTTTCCAAACCCCGCGGGTTCCATCTACGGAGGCATATACACCGGCAATAGCACCGCTTGGCGGTACTACGATACCCTGGTTTTGAATAGCTGTAGATATATTGCCGAAAATAGCGCTTGAGTTAGTCAGCTGAATTTCGAGGCTGCTGATACGGAGGTTAACCTCGGCAGTGAATGCCATGATCATATTAACAACGTTCGAATACAGGTTTGCAAACCTCGGCCTGATAAACAGCGCCGCAGCAGCCTCATTAGCAGGTGCCGGGGTTCCATAAATTGTTGGATCAGCCACAATTGCGGCAACATCCGGATAGCCGGCAAAATCAGCTGGTATCACAGCTCCTATACCTCCGGGGGGCGGTACCGGATAACTCTCATCAAGTAATTTTAATTCTGCAATTAATTGTTCAATGGGTGAAAGATCTGTAGCCGAGGTTCCTGTTCTGATATAATTGCTGTGAATTATTTTTGTGTTATTGGTGTTTGCCGGATCGTTATCCGTAAATGATCCATTTAAGCCGATAAAGCCTACCAGCAAGTCCTGAATGTATAATACTTTGTTGCTTAGTTCACTTGCATCAGCAGGTATTAATCCGTAGCCACTGGTAATAGGCCCGGTATAAGGGGCCACATTTAACGGGGCCGGAAAAGCGGGCGTTTTTACAAATGGATTAATAACGGTAACCAAATCGCTTACCGCTTTGTCCAACTGCGTTAAAGCCGGGTTACTAAGGATGATGTCCTTGGCTTTAATATTCGTTCCGGCCGGCTTTTGCAGCGTAATATTCTGATAGGCAAACGTATAACTGAGGCTTGAACGCAGCCATGGATAATATGCCGCCCCGTAATTAAGATTGGATGATCCTATCCCGGTCCTGAAAACGGTTATCACATCGGCATTATCAAAAGTTCTTTGCTGGTCGCCATTAAATATATCCAATATGGTAAACCTGTCCTGCAGATCTGAGCACACCTTAAGTGATGCTGTAGAAAGCTGATTAAACTCGTTGATCTTCAATAAAATAGCATCTGGTATTACAATTAATGTAGGTTCATCTTCCTTGCGCAGCACCTCTAAACATAAATTTTGTCCGGGATTAATAAAATCAGTAAAGGCGATAGCCCCCGGAGGATTTAAGGTTTCCGGATATATGCCTACAGAAATAATATAACAGTTAACCCCGCCATGGTTAAAAAACATGGTTACCGCATTATATAACTGGTACTTGGGCGCTATAATTACATCGTTTACACTATTATCCGGGTTAAGCGTAACCGTTGCTGTAAGATCAGGAAATGCCCCCCCGAAATACTGCGCATATTGTACAAGCGACGAAATACGTACCGCCTGGTTTATTACACTCTTACCGTTTACAGTGGCAATCTGTGTGTATCCAATAAATGCCGGAACAGCAGTGGCCACCTGCGCGATCGATGGCGGAAATGATGGAATTTCGTTCACATAAACCCCTGGAGTTTGAATTGTGCTTTCGTTGAACTGTGACATACATCAATGGTTTTAATTTTTAATAATTAAGAAAAATTTCCGAACACGAATAAATGTCCCCTGCCTGTGTGATGCTGGTAAGTCTCTGCGGATCGGCGCAAGCTATTGGGGAATACGAATTAGTATTTAGCGTTAAAGTTAATTTTAGTGCCTGGTCGCTTAACGGTATAGGTGTCTGCGATATGAATGTACTTGGGACCGTGGTATTTGCGGTATTATTAAACTGATAGGTATTTAAAGCGTCCTGGATGGTGCCTGCCGTGGTGCTCACCAAAGTATATTTCCAAATGGTAGCCCGGTTTAAAAAGTAAATGGAATAAGTGGGCGACGTCAATACCTGGCCAGCGGTAACCAATTGGCACGAGGCAGGTGCGGCATCATTGAAGATATCGATCACTGCAAATACGTTGCCGCCCCCCAATTCATCATTAATGTATATCCATTGCTGCACACCGTTTACAGTCAATGAATATTTCCCCGGATCAAGCGATGATAGATCAAGCGGAAAAGAAGAAAGCGGGCTGTTAAAGCTCAGCGTTTTTGCGATAACGGGTTTGGTGTAGGTTGTTGCAACAGTATCATATCCTAAAACAGATATCGCGGCCGATGACTGAAGGGACCCCAGGTTATAAGTGGAAACGGAGGGTAGCCATTGCAGCAC
>JANYAB010000130.1 GCA_025355225.1 Bacteroidota bacterium | reverse complement strand
TTGAGGCAGATGGATTTGGCGTGGCCGATATGCAGATAACCGTTTGGCTCGGGCGGGAAACGGGTAAGCACCCGGCCACCGTTTTTGTCGTTACGGATATCTTCTTCAACTATCTCTTCTAAAAAATTTAATGATCGTTCTTCGCTCATGATGTGTTGGAATAAGGCAAAAATAAGATATGTGTGCAATATTGTATAGTAATGAGAAACTAATACACAAAAATTCACAAATGTAATTACTTTGTATTAACTTTGTTGGCATGGAAACTAAGCTTATAAAAATTGGAAATTCCTTCGGAATCAGAATTCCCAAATCACTTATACAGCAATATGATCTTGCAAATGTTATTGAGATCGATCCAACAGAGGATGGGATTTTGATCAAATCGAAAAAAAAGGCAAGAGCCGGATGGAACGAGCAATTAACAGCCGCTATTCAAGATGGGCATCAGCCAGATGATGAGTTATTAGAAGGTTTTACAGATGAGTTCTCCGATAAAGAATGGCAGTGGTAATTAAACGTTTTGACGTTTGGCTGGTCAACCTTGACCCGGTAATTGGTAGCGAGATCAGCAAGACCCGTCCGTGCCTTGTAATTTCGCCGAATGAGGTTAATGGGTTATTAGGTACAGTTACCATTGCTGCCATGACTTCTGCCATTAAGCCTTATCCGCATCGTGTTGAGTGTATTTTTCAAAATAAGAGCGGACAAATTGCTTTGGATCATATACGTTCGGTATCAAAACTAAGACTGGTTAAAAAATTGGGAATAATGGATGAAAAAATTTGCAGGCAAGTTTGCGAAACGTTAACAGAGTTTTTTAGCTTCGAATAAATTATGAGTAACACCTTTAACCGCCCCATACGAGTTTTAGTAGCCAAAGTAGGCCTTGACGGCCATGATCGCGGTGCGCGGGTTATTGCTACCTCTCTGCGCGATGCAGGGATGGAGGTGATCTATACCGGTTTGCGCCAAACGCCCGAAATGGTAGTGAACACCGCCTTGCAGGAAGATGTGGATGCTATTGGGGTTTCTATACTCTCTGGCGCACATATGACGGTTTTCCCTAAGATCATACAATTGCTAAAAGACAAGCAGATGGACGATGTACTGATCACAGGCGGGGGCATCATACCTAACAGCGATATGCAGGAATTAAAAAAATTGGGCGTTGGCGAGCTTTTCCCGCCAGGAACAAACACCAGGGATATTGTAAAGTATATTACGGATTGGGTGCATAAGCACCGTAATTTTTAAATTGTTTCAGCATGTCATTTCAAAATCTTCTTATCGACTATACCGGCCGTATTCAGCATATCATTATTAACCGCGAAAGTAAACTGAACGCGCTGAATAAGGCCACCCTTGCCGAACTGCATACGGCCTTGTACGATGCTTTCCATAACGACCGTGTAGGCGGTATAATAATTACAGGTGCCGGGGAAAAGGCTTTTGTAGCCGGTGCTGATATTGCCGAATTTGCGGCTTTCGATTCTATCCGCGGCGGGGAATTGGCAAGGGTTGGACAGGATAAGGTTTTCAACCTCATCAGCAATGGCAATAAACCCGTTATAGCAGCAATCAACGGCTTTGCATTAGGTGGCGGGCTCGAGTTAGCATTGGCCTGCCATATTCGTATTGCAGCCGACACGGCCAAAATGGGCTTACCAGAAGTTAGTTTAGGATTGATACCCGGTTATGGCGGTACACAACGCTTAACCGGCCTGGTAGGTAAGGGTAAAGCATTGGAGATTATATTAACCGCGGATATGATCACTGCCAATGAAGCGTTCCAAATTGGATTGGTAAACCATGTGGTGAGCCAGGATAACCTGTTGCCAAAAGCAGAAGAGATCATGAACAGGATATTGTTGCGTGCGCCTCTGGCTGTGGCATCGGCAATAGCGGCCGTAAATGCTTCTTCGCAAGCGGGTGTTAACGGTTTTGAAACCGAAATAGCCGAATTTGCCAAATGCTTTGATACGGATGATTTTAAAGAAGGGGTTACGGCATTTTTGGAAAAGCGGAAGCCCGTTTTTAAAGGGGTATAGGAATTTACAGCCAGAATAGAACTCAAAACTCATTTAGCCACCCTTATATTACCAGGATTACGAAACAATGAACATTTTACAGGGCATTTTTGAATAAAAATTTAAAAAATCAGCCTATTAATTAAATTTATAGAAAAATTTATCAATTTTGTTTGTAACTTGACGAGTTACAAATACGTTTACCTGTTTAAAAGAATTTCCTGTTATGAAAAAAATACTCATCATTGATGATGAAGTTAATGTCGCGTTATTGTTGTCGAAGTTTTTAACGCGAAATGGTTTTGACGTTACCACCGCAGCCACTGGTACGAGTGGTATGGAATTTCTTAAAAACGGCTCGTTTGATCTTGTTCTATGCGACTTCCGTTTGGAAGATACGGACGGGCGTGAGATGCTTAAAAATATCAAGACTCATTATCCCAAAACAGGAGTAATTATTATTACGGGATATTCAGACATTAAGATGGCGGTCGAGCTGATCAAGATGGGGGCATATGACTATATCACCAAGCCCCTTTATCCCGATGAAATATTAAATACGATAAACAAAGCTTTTGAAACCCATCACGCACTTATTGACGAGCCCGAAACAGCAACTGCCGGCAGGTCAAACAACGGGAAGGAAAACAAAAGACAGATACCCAATAATGAATTTGTGGTGGGTACCAGCAAGGCTTCGAAGGAATTGCTGCGACAGATAGAGTTAGTGGCCCCCACCAACTATAGTGTGATTATTTTGGGCGAAAGCGGTACAGGAAAAGAGTCGGCGGCAAAAAATATTCATTTGAATAGCCAACGTCACAATATGCCTTTTATAGCGATGGACTGCGGTTCGCTTACTAAAGAACTGGCAGCCAGCGAATTTTTCGGGCACGAAAAAGGCTCATTTACCGGCGCACTTTACACCAAGATCGGCCACTTTGAAATGGCTAATGGCGGAACGCTTTTTTTAGATGAAGTGGGAAATCTTTCCTACGAGATCCAGGCCGCCCTGCTAAGGACTGTGCAAGAAAGAAAGGTTAAAAGAATAGGCAGCACAAAAGAGATCGATCTGGATGTGCGCATTATTATTGCGACTAATGAAAGCCTGCAGGAGGGGATACAAAAAGGGAGGTTTAGGGAAGATCTTTACCACCGCTTTAATGAGTTTACCATCTACATGCCACCTTTGCGCGAGCTGGGGAGTGACATTATGCTATTGGCTGACCATTTTTTAAGAATGGCCAATCAGGAACTGGGCCGCAATGTAACAGCGTTTTCGCCGGAAGTGATCGAGTGCTTTATGAACTACCGGTGGCAGGGGAATATCCGCGAATTAAAAAACGTTGTACGCAGGGCTACTTTAATTACCGAGGGCGATGTGATCCAGATGAAAGCTATACCACTTGAAATTTCTAATTACAGGTCGCCTATTTTTGAAACCGTTGTTTCGGTTCCTGAGCCCGTAGTCATAAAAGATAGCAGGCGCGACCTGAAAAACGCGGCTCATGAAGCTGAGTACGATACCATTTTAAAAGTGTTGAGGGAAGTGAACTTTAATAAAACGAAAGCCGCCGAAATATTGAATATCGACCGGAAAACGCTTTATAATAAAATGAAGGCAATTAACCTGGGTAAATAATATGGAAGGGCCTTTGAAAAATGAGATGCCCAATGAAGACAAGATGCGTACATTGAGACACGACATCAGGAACCAGCTTTCAAATATAAATTTAGCTGTCGAACAGCTAAAATATGAAATACCGGATGATGCAGGTTCAGATAGCGCATTTTACATAAGTACTATTGCCACAAGTTGCACAATGATAAATACCTTGCTCAACAATATGGATTAATTGTTGGCTTTGGTAGATTTAATGAGATAGCGCTAAAACTTTTTGGCGCTTTTTTGTTTTATATAAAATTATTACAATTATTTAATGTCCATTTTTAACTATAAGCAGCGCAACAACATTGTATTGGTCGCCATCATTGGTTTGGGGTGCTTTTTAGTCTATGCATTAAGCGGGCTGTTCAGCTCAATATTGGGAGCGATTGTGCTTTTTACCATTTTCAGGCCGGTGTACCTTTACCTGGTTGAGAAAAAAAACTGGAATAAATCACTCGTGGCCATGCTTATCATTTTAACGTCCCTTATCGTAATTGTTATTCCATTTCTTTCGCTAAGTATAATGATCATCGACAAAATTGGGAGCATTAACCGAAATTCTTTCCCGATACAAGAGTGGGTCTCAAAAGTAGATGCATTTTCCGCTTCTCATTTAAATCAACCGAAATTAGCCGAAAGCAGCCTTCAAAAATTGGGAACCTATGTCACAGAACTTTTCCCTTCTATCATAAGCAGTGCAGTAAACATTATTTTAACGCTTTTAGGAATGTATTTCCTTTTGTATTTTATGCTCACCCAGATAAAAGAGTTTGAGGCCGGGTTATTAAAATATGCCCCTTTTCGTGAGCAACATGCTTTAAAATTCGCCAAAACATTGCGCAATTCAACCTATTCCAACGTTTTGGGGCAGGGAATAATTGCCGTTACGCAGGGCACTTTACTGGCAATGGGTTTTTATGCCGTCGGCATACCCGATGCTGTATTTTGGGGAGTAATTGGCTCTTTTATTTCCTTTTTACCGGTAGTAGGGGCGCCTACATTGTGCATACCGGCAAGCATCATCATGTTTGCCACAAATCATACAGTAAAAGGCATTATAATATTGATTTATGGCTTGCTGATCATTGGCAATATCGATAATGTACTAAGAATGATCATTAATAAGCGTATTGGCAATACACACCCTATTATTTCAGTTATTGGGGTGTTTATCGGGCTGCCGCTTTTTGGGATACTTGGATTGGTTTTCGGTCCGTTGTTATTATCCTATTTTTTACTTTTGCTGGAAATATATGAAACAAACAGGCGTGCGGCCGACCGGCTTGAACGAATAAGGACCGGCCCCGAAAACTAGCAACGAAATCAAAATATTTTGCTTAACGGCAATTAAATGTCGATATTAATGCAATTAATATTTTGAATAAATAAACGACAAAAAGTCTGATAATAAATAATTGGCAAGATATTTAACCGTTATTAAAACAAATGTTCAACTTAAAAATTATATTAATATGAATGATAACTCAAAAGTAGTAATTGCTTTGCTTGCAGGGCTAGCGGCAGGAGCAGCGTTAGGAATACTATTTGCACCTGAAAAAGGAACTGAAACACGTGATAAACTTACAGAATCATTAAAAAAATTAGGTGAATCGATAAGAGATACAGCTGCGACAGAAATTGATAACTTAGTAGGGCTAAAGGATAAAGTTGTTGAAAATATTAAAAGTAAGATAAAAACCAACGAGCAGGAATACCAGGACGACCTGGAACATGCATAATTTAAACCGGTCCCGGGTAATTTTTATCCGGGACTACAATCAAATACTATGGAAGCTCAAAAGGATACACCTCCTCCTATTATTGACCAGTTAAAGGAATATGCGGAAACCCGGTTAAAGCTGGCAAAATACGAAGCGATTGACCGTAGCACCGCAGTTATAGCCAGTATGATCACCGATATGATCGTGGCGATCAGCCTGATACTTACGTTTCTTTTTTTGAGTTTTTCATTTGCGTTTTACCTCTCGCATGTATTAGGTTCTTACTGGCAGGGTTTTGGTTGTACGGCAATTTTATACCTTATAATAGCCATCTTTATCATAATTTATAAAGACAAATTGCAAAAGCCTATCGTCAACCTGTTCATAAAAAAATTATTTAAATAAAACGTGATGGATGTATTTATAAAAAACATTGACGATCTGAAATCGGAAATAGCACGCCTGCGGACGCAGGAGGAAGTACAAAGCATCGAATTAAAAGCACGTTTTAGCACACCATCAGCCATATTCCATACCATACTTTCTTTATTTCCCAGGTCATCTTCTGCCGACGGTTCAAAGGGCAATATTCTGAACCAGGATTTTTTTGGATTAATATCCAGGATATTGCTGCCGTTAACACTAAACAAAACAATATTCCGCAATTCAAATTTCCTGATAAAGGCTGTGGTTGGTTTTCTTTCTCAAAAGGCGTCGCATTTTATCAGCGAGGATTCAGTAATGGGCTTGTGGGATAAAATAAAGTCGGTTTTTGAGAAGAAAAATAAAACCGATTACGGTATCCCTCCGGATAGTGAGGCTTCCTGAAATAATTCCGCTATAAGCCGGATGATAGAGGGGATATAAATGGGAAGATGACGGGTTGGAGAGAAGATTTATTTTATCCAAATTCATCCCACGTACAACCCTGGTCTTCTATCTTTCAACAAATCATTAAAAGCGTTAAAAGACTTATCCCTGGTAAGCAATGGGTCTATTTCAAGGGTAATCACACGTTGTTCTGTTTTATCCGCCTGTACAAGTGGTTCACCATTGTAGTTGTACAATACAGAGCCGCCGGTAAATGTTAAGGTTTGCTTGCTGCCGTCTTCCAATTCGCGGGTTTCTGTTCCGCATCGGTTAGCGACGGCTACATAGACCTTGTTTTCTAAGGCCCTCGCCGGCATACCGATCCGCCAGACATCGGAAACCAGGTTTGACGGACAAACAATAAGGTCGGCCCCAAGTAGCGCCAGGCTCCTCGCTGCTTCAGGATAACGCCAGTCATTGCAGATCATTATTCCAATCTTACAATCTTTTAAAGGATGCTGTACCACAAAGAAGCCTGAATCGCCTTCGTCAAAGCATTGTTTTTCCCGGGAAAACAGATGGGTTTTTCGATAAATCCTCAACTCGTCACCGGGAAGAACTATCAATGCGGAATTGTACACTTTATCCCCGCTTCTCTCCGCAAAACCCGCAATTACCATGGCATTATGTTGTTCGGCCAATTGTTGGAAAAAAATGGCGCTTTTACCTTCCGGTCCATCGGCAGCGCTTCGCGTTTCTTCTCTGGACAAAAAAGAATAGCCAGTAGTGCATAGCTCCGGTAAAACAATTATATCGGTTTCTACGCCCCGCAGCAAAGCAGCTATTTGCCGTAGGTTAACTGAAGTGTCTCCAAACCTGGGCGTAAATTGAACAAGGCTGATCTTTAGCATATAATCAAGGTTTAAATGTGTGGCAAAAATACCAGCATTTTAAAAAACAAATCGAATGAAATGAAGTTAACAAATCCTAATAATTTTAGATATTTTATTTCAATCCTTTAAGGTTTTTACCTAAAGTTATATTTTTTCATCAAAAACTTAATACATTAGTATATAATACTTGCGCAATATGCAATTCAAAAAAGCTGGTAATTTTATTTTAAGAAAGTTAGAAAGAGAATTACCCGGGAATTTATATTATCATACCGTAGACCATGTAAATGATGTATGCAACGCAGCGCAGGAGATAGGAAAATCTGAGGGTATCAGTAACGACGAAATGAGGTTACTTGTTACAGCGGTCCTTTTTCATGATGCAGGATTTATAACCGGGCCCAATAATCACGAAGAGAAATCGTGCCAGATATCAAAACAGTACTTGCCTGATTATAATTATTCAAATGACGATATCGAAAAGATTTGTGGAATGATCATGGCTACAAAAATCCCGCAGTCGCCCAAAAATCATTTAGAAGAAATAATTTGCGATGCTGATCTGGATTATCTGGGACGGGATGATTTTTTTGATACCGGAAGTAAACTCTTTCGTGAATTCAAAGAATTTGGAATTGTAAGTACAGAGAACGACTGGAACAATTTACAGGTGAAATTCCTGGAGCAGCATCACTATTTTACAAAAACAGCGCTTAGATCCAGGCAGGACAAAAAGATGGAACATCTTTGTACAATAAAACAAAAGCTCAAATAAAACCTGGCAAACTAGTTACCAAAATAAGCTGCTGAAGCTTGTAAATCTTAAGCCGGTAGCTACACTACTGCCTGGGTTAGGCTATTAAAGGTTTTATAAAAAATAAGCATTATTTATAATATCAACGCTTAACTGATCAGCATTAGCTGCAGTACCTGCTGCAAGGCCGTGAAAATATATGGTGTATAGAAAACCGGTGCTCAGATTAACAGAAGGAAGAGTTGCCAATACCGTAGCTGTACCTGCCTGGTGTACTTCAAATTTATAACTCATATTTCCAGGAATAGGTACAAATGAGGAAGATTTCTTGTATGATTTGTTGGAAACCACCGTGGCGCCACCTTGTACAACAAGATCAGCCGCGGGTGCATCAGGACTGAGGTTAACAAAGCGTACGGCTGCATTTCCTGCAGTGGGTTTGCTTAGTGAATCTAGGAGCAAAACAACTTCGGGTTGGCTTGCCTTGTTGGCCAGGAATAATGAATAGGCTGTATTTTGGTTAAATTGAATGGTATCTGCCAGGATAACTTTATTTGTAGTTTCATTATAATAAGCGATGGGGTCTTTACCTGCATTGATACTAAAGTAGTTACTGCTTTGTCCATAAAGAAAAGAAGACGAATTAACTTTGCCATTATTGATAAAAAAATCTATAAGAGGTTCATCCGGGGAGGCCTGTATAATAGATAACGCGGCTATAGGTGTAGCGGAGACATAGTTCATGGAAGGCTTTGAACAGGATGACAGCAATAAAGTTAGCGAACCTGCTATACAAACAAATGCTAACAGGTTTTTTGAATTTTTTTTATAATTTTTCATGATCCCGGATATAAAAAACAAACATATAATTTATTATAACGGATTTGCATGGAAAAGTGCGACACCGTATGTTGAAATATTTTGGCGACATAACTAAGTCTTGTCTTTTGAAGATAAAATTTCGGA
>JANYAB010000414.1 GCA_025355225.1 Bacteroidota bacterium | reverse complement strand
TCGGCGTGCTGCAATTGAAGATAGAAAAGAACCGGTTTAAACCTTACTTTACTACCAGGCAGCAACCTGTCGAAAAAAACAACCAGGCCCGTGGAATATACGCTGACGAAACCGGCAAGGTAGTGGCGAACATCTGGACGCATACTTTTGAGCAGCAAGGCAGTAAAATGCAGTACGTTTCTGATGCCGAATACAAGTACGCACTCATCAATCATCATTCGTCGTTGTACTGCGGTGGCTATAGCCTGTATGCATATAATGACAAAAAAAATACGCTGTCTAAATATACAGACGGGCAGAGTAATGAAATATGGTCACTGTTTTCTGTCAACGACAGTCTGCTGCTCCTGGGAAGGACCAATGGCTTTACGTTATTCCATTCAAACAGCAAGAAATTTGATTCACTTCGGTATTCATCCGGGAATATTCCTGAGGCAAAATTTGTGTACCGCTTTTTTAAAGATAATACCGGAACGATATGGGCAGTTGCAGAGAACGGATTGTACAAAATTATTGACGACCGTAAAGGGGTCAATGGGCGATGGACAATTAGTAATGAACGATCATCGGTTATTGCTCAGCTTAGTTTACTGAATGCGTATGCCGATACCCATGGGATTTTCTGGCTGGCAACAAATGGAGAAGGGCTATACCGCTGGGACAGGAAAGCAAATACATTTCAGCAATTCAATATTGCCACCGGTTTTCCCTCAGATGTACTGTACAGGATCGAGCCGGATGAATATAATAACCTTTGGATCAGCTCCGATTATGGCTTGATCTGTTTCAATAAGAAAACATTTGCTGCAAATACCTATACCACCGCAAATGGGATATCGAACAACGAGTTTAACAGGACTTCTTCTTTCAAAGCAAAGGATGGACAGCTTTTTTTTGGTGGATTAGCCGGCATCATCGGGTTTAACCCCAAAGATCTGGTAGCGGATACCCGCTCGTTTAACGTGCCGTTACGTGTAATTGCTTTTAACCAGTTTATTGGTTCCCAAAACAAACTGGTTAATGAAACAACGGAGTTATTGAACAGCTCACAAATTACACTGGCGCCAAATGATCGGTTTTTTACACTTGAATTTCAGCTGCTGGATTTTGCAAAAGATGAAGGGCACCATTATGCCTATAAGATCGACGGGGTGGATAAAGACTGGAACTATTTCAATGAAAACTCTATTCGCATCAGCGGTTTGCCGTATGGACAGTTCACGTTGCATATCAAAGCACAGAACCGGGAGGGCGCCTGGAGCAAAAGCGAGTTAACTATCCCCTTACTTGTTCTAAAGCCGTTCTATCTGAAATGGTGGTTTATTGCATTGCTTGTCCTGTTACTCGTTTTATCGATTTATTGGATAATAAAATGGAGAACAAAACAATTAGCAGCAGACAAAAATAAGCTGGAGCAAACTGTAAGCGAAAGAACGATCCAGTTAAAGCGATCACTATCGGAACAGGCGGAACTGCTTGCGGACAAAGATGTGCTGATGAAAGAAATCCATCATCGGGTAAAGAATAATTTGCAGGTTATTTCGGGCTTGCTCGAATTGCAAAGCAAAGCTGTGAACGATGAAGCAGCGAAGGATGCGTTAATGGAAGGGCGAAACCGCGTAAGAAGCATTGCGCTGATACATCAAAATCTTTACCAATTTGAAAATTTAAGCAGTATTGAATTAAAACGGTTTGTAAACGATTTGTGCAGGCAGGTAGAGAGCGTATATAAAAAGCAAAGCAAGATAGTGATGAATGTTGAAGTGCCTGTTTTGTATCTCGATATCGATTCTGCTGTTCCGCTTGGTTTGATCATGAATGAGTTGCTGTCCAATTCTTTCAAATACGCATTTAATGATGACACCGCAGGAGAAATAAACCTTAAAATTAATACTGTGGCAGAAGGTAAATATGAATTAATATATTCGGATAACGGGCCGGGCCTACCCATAGATTTTGATTTAACCCGGGCAACTACTCTCGGCCTGCAATTGATCAATGACCTGAGCAGGCAAATTGGTGGCAAAGTGAAATACGAGCATAAAAACGGAGCCTCATTTATCATTAATTTTATTAATCGCGACTTGCGTAAAAAAGAAGACTAATACTATGACTATTTTAAAAATCGGTGTCGTAGAAGATGAACTGGTAATAGGCAGAACCATTTTAAACACACTTAACGAGTTAGGTTATTCGCATTGCGGGCCTGCTATTAACTATACCGAGGCGATGGAAATGCTTGAGCAGGATAAACCTGACCTGTTATTATTAGACATCCAGTTGTCAGGCAAAAAAGATGGCATAGACGTAGCTTATAAGCTGAATGAATTATACCGCATACCTTTTATTTTTTTGACCGCTAACAGCGATGTTGAAACCATCGAACGTGCTAAAAAAGTGAATCCTCACGCTTATATTGTTAAGCCTTTTACCAAAGAAGAATTGTTTGCCGCTATTGAAATTGCATTCAGCAATTTTGCCGGTAACCGTAGCACAGCCAGGGCTGAATATGCAGATCCTCATCCCGCTAAAGAATATATTTTTGTAAGGGATGGTTATGTTTTCAGGAAGATATTTCTTAAGGAGCTATTGTACCTGGAGAGTGATGCCAATTATGTTACCCTGCATCTTAAGTCGCAAAAAAAAGTGATGGTGCGATCAACACTCAACGATTTTATAGCACAGTTGGATACCCAAACATTCATTCGTATTCATCGCAGTTACTCCGTAAACATCCACCAGGTAGATGATGTCTTTCCTACAGAAGTTTCAGTTAATGGAATTAAGATCCCAGTTGGTAAATCGTACCGAAAATATCTCTTTAAAGCTTTAGGAATAAACGAAGCTTAATTATCCAAAATCTACCTTCTTCCCAAACTTCGGGTCATTCATCCCTAACCGGTTGCGTTTATCCCTTTTATTTCAGAACTTTATTAGGCGGGTGCATCTTTGTTCCCGTTATGGCATTGCTGGATTTAGACAAGATTATTATTAAACGAACTGTGATAGGGATACGCTGCACGGCGTGCGGGGGAAATTTGATTGAGTGCAAAAAAAAAAGACGATTCTGAACCTTCTGATAAAGCTGATCTCATTCGGAACCATAAAACCAAAAAGTTACGAGTGCGAAAATTGCAAAAAGAGGCACGTCTTATTATAACAAAAGAGTTTACTTCATTATTATCAAAACAACAGGCAATGGAGACTCAAGATCGCAAAATACCGGCAGACTTTAATGTGACATCGTTTGCCGTGGACAAAGTTCCTAAGGGTGCTTACAGAAGTATCCTGGCAAAACTCCTTCGTTTTGTTGCCTCTTTAGATCTCAATCCATGTAAGGTTGATCAATTCATTTTTTAAACATTTAAAACATAATCATCATGAGCATTAGATTAGGCGATATCGCACCAGATTTTCAGGCCGACACAACCAAAGGCACCATCAATTTTCACGATTGGATTGGTAACGGTTGGGCTGTTCTTTTCTCTCACCCAAAAGATTTTACGCCGGTTTGCACAACCGAATTGGGTTACATGGCAAAAATGGCGCCCGAGTTTGCAAAAAGAAACTGCAATATCATCGGTCTCAGCGTTGATCCTGTTGAGAGTCATTTACGATGGGAAAAAGATATTGAAGAAGTACAAGGGCAGGCAGTAACCTATCCGATGATCGGCGATCCTACACTGGCCATTGCAAAATTGTACGAGATGCTTCCTGCAGAGGAGCCCGGTACCTCAGAAGGCAGAACCCCGCTTACCAATCAAACCGTACGCACTGTCTTTGTTATTGGCCCTGATAAAAAAGTAAAACTGCATTTGACTTATCCAATGTCGACCGGCCGCAACTTCGATGAGATATTGCGCGTGCTTGATTCAATGCAACTCACTGCGGCATACCAGGTTTCTACGCCGGTGAACTGGAAAAAGGGTGACGATGTGATTATTCCGGCAGCATTATCGGAGGCAGATGCGCGCGAAAAGTATCCGGTGGGTTTGAAGATCGTTAAACCTTACCTGCGTTTTGTTCCTCAGCCGGGCATGAATTGATTTGAAGACACATATTTATTTCAACTTAGTAAATAGACAAAATATGAGAGCTTCAAAGTCAATGCGGGTATGGTTTGCACTGGTAGGCACGATCTTGTGGATAGGAATCTATCTCACAGGTTTCTCAAAAGTAAGTTGGGTGCTCTATCTTCCTGCTGCAGGTTTTGTATTCGCGGCTGTTACAGGTATTTGCCTGTCGCTGGCCGTAATCTCAAAAATGTTTGGCTTTGCTCCAGGGGAAACTTCAAATCAAAAGCCTTGAACATATCTGCGGTGAAATCGCTATTCGCATTTTTCACCGCAGGTTAATATGCCGATGCCACAACAATAAGGGCTTAGCGATATTATAATCAACTTAAACAATCGTATAAACACATGAAACTACGTGTCGTTGTATTGGGTGCCGGTTTTGGTGGGTTGGAACTCACCTCTATGCTTTCTGAAGCCATCGGCGACGATCTTGATCTTACCCTGATAGATCAGAATGATTCTTTTTATTTCGGCTTTTCAAAGCTGGATATCATGTTTGGCAATAAGGCAGCGGATGCAGTCAAAATTTCTTACAACAATATCGTAAAGCTGGGTGTACGGTTTTGTAAAGAAACCATCACGGGTATTGATCCCGTCACAAAAACCGTTACCACACAAAACGGGACCTACCATGCAGACGTATTGGTGATAGCACTTGGCGCCAATTACGACATGGGTGCAACACCCGGACTTGCTGAATACGGCAACGAGTACTATACTTTTGAAGGTGCCACAAAATTAAGTGATGTAATTCCGCAGTTTACCAAAGGTCATGCTATTATTGGCGTATGCGGCGCGCCTTTCAAATGCCCGCCTGCGCCCAGTGAAGCCGCGTTGATGCTGCATGACTATCTTACCAGGACTGGTATACGTGATGCCTGCACGATCAGTCTTGTGATACCATTCGGCTCCCCTATTCCGCCCTCCCCCGACTCCTCAAAAGCATTAGTTAAGGCGTTTGAAGAGCGGAACATTCAATTTATACCACAACATAAAGTGGCTTCGCTCCGCGCAAAAACAGCCATCCTCGATGACGGAACCGAAATGCCGTTCGACTTGTTCCTGGGGATTCCAAAGCATGTTGCACCAGATGTGGTATTGCAAAGCGGTTTGGCAGAAAACGGATGGATACCAGTTGACAGGCAAAACCTAATGACGAAGTTTCCTGATGTGTATGCTATTGGTGACGTAACCAGTGTTGGAACACCAAAGGCCGGCGTATTTGCCGAGGGTGCTGCAAAAATTGCTGCGGCTGATATTATAGCAACCTATAAAGGGAATAAAAATGAAGCCGCTTACACCGGTGCAGGCTCCTGCTACATCGAGTTTGGCAAAGGTGAAGTTGCCCGCGTCGATGTTGATTTTTTCTCTGGTCCAAAACCTTTTGGAATTCATCATGAGGCTTCTGAAGCCCTGGTAATTGATAAAGAATATTTTGGATCGAGCAGAAAAGCCCGTTGGTTTGGGTTATAGTAAAGCAACCCAAACCCCGATAATGATTTTCACCAAATAAATTAACCGATCATCAAAATAAACCTAAAGAAATGACAACTTTTTTAATTGAAATCCCCCACTCAGAAAACACTGTTGAATGTCAGCATGTGATCAAATTGTTTGTAGAGTCTGGTTCACATTTGCTTTCACATGCCTATTGGGGTTGCAAATCCGGCGTTCACAAATCAATGTTCATCAGCGAGTTTGACAATAAGGAAGAAGCGCTTCAAACTGTTCCTCCATTTTTAAGGCGTAATGCAAACATTATTGAATTGGTAAAATTCAACAAAGCCGACATTCAGCACTTTGCAAATGGTAATAAACAACAGGGAATGGTTGAGGAGAATTAATTAGACTATCAGCTTGCAAAACCAGGTAATCAATTATCGCGGAATAGGTACCGATGCCTTTATTTTAGCCATAATGGTGTAAATTATTAATATATCGGCGCTGTAGCGATCAGGTTAAAAAATATTGTCATAAATTGGTTACGTAAAAAAATACCAATTTTATCTCAATATGGAAAATAACGAATCTCAGCCCCTGGCAGAACTAAATGACGGCGCAGCCAAGTGCCCGTTTTTAGGTGGCGCTTTAAAACAAAGCGCAGGCAGTGGCACCAGAAACCGCGACTGGTGGCCGAATCAGTTAAAATTGAACATCCTCCGTCAATACTCCTCACTGTCCAATCCGATGGGTGAGGCATTCAACTATGCTGAGGAGTTTAAGAGTCTCGATCTGGATTCTGTAAAACAAGACATCTTCGAGTTAATGACCACATCGCAAGAATGGTGGCCAGCCGACTACGGCCACTATGGGCCATTCTTTATCCGCATGGCCTGGCACAGCGCCGGTACTTATCGCATAGCCGACGGCCGTGGTGGTGCTGGCTTTGGTACCCAGCGTTTTGCGCCACTCAACAGCTGGCCCGATAATGCTAACCTCGACAAGGCACGCTTGCTGCTATGGCCGATCAAAAAGAAATATGGAAAGAAAATTTCGTGGGCAGACCTGATGATTCTCGCCGGCAACTGCGCCCTCGAGTCGATGGGTTTCCAGACCTTCGGTTTCGGCGGCGGTCGTTCAGATGTTTGGGAACCTGCGGAGGATATCTATTGGGGTTCTGAAAAGGAATGGTTGGGAGACAATCGCTATACCGGCAACCGTGAACTGGAGAATCCTCTCGGCGCTGTTCAAATGGGTTTGATTTATGTGAACCCGGAAGGGCCTAACGCAAATCCTGATCCGCTTGCGTCAGCTCGTGACATTCGGGAAACTTTCGGCCGTATGGCGATGAATGATGAAGAAACGGTTGCCTTGATAGCTGGCGGCCATACCTTTGGCAAAACCCACGGCGCTGCCGATCCGGGCCAGTATGTTGGCGCGGAACCCGCAGCTGCGGGTATTGAGGAGCAAGGCCTCGGCTGGAAAAATACATTCGGCAGCGGTAATGCAGGCAACACGATTACAAGCGGGCTGGAGGGGGCATGGACCACCACGCCAACCAAGTGGAGTAACAATTACCTTGAGAATCTTTTCGGCTACGAATGGGAGCTCACCAGGAGCCCGGCTGGCGCGCAACAGTGGAAACCGAAAAACGGTGCCGGATTAGGTGCAGTGCCGGATGCACACGACCCAACAAAGCGTCACGCACCATTTATGCTTACTACGGACATCGCCTTGCGCGCAGATCCGGTATATGAGCGGATTTCAAGACATTTTTACGAGAATCCAGATCAGTTTGCAGGCGCTTTTGCCCGGGCGTGGTTCAAGCTGACACACCGTGATATGGGTCCGCG